>JANOXT010000101.1:0-1695 GCA_031418555.1 Lysobacterales bacterium
TCCAGATCGAAGCGTTTGCGGAAAGCCGCACCGTGCGCTGCGTTCGCCCAGCTGCCGGGGTTGTCGACGATGAACTGGCGGATACGGCGCAGGCTGTCGGGTTCGGGGTGCCACAGTCCAGCGCCGATGAAACAGCGGCCGGGCTGCAGATGCAGGTAGAACGACGGTGCCTCCACTTCGCGACTGCGCGCATGGAACAGCCGCGCACCCTGCCAGAGTTTGTATGGGGCTTTGTCGCCGGAAAAACGCGTATCGCGATGGATGCGGAACAGTGAGCCGCCGACGGTCTTCGGGTCGGCGCGATAGTGTTCGCTGACTTCCAGCAGCGCCGGCCCCAGATCGGTGATCAGCGCCAGGAACGGTGCGCGCACGTATTGTTCGTAATCCGGTTTGTGCGCATGGAACCACTCGCGCTCATTGTTGCGGCCGAGTGCGCGCAGAAATTTGAAGCTGCGTTCGGAAAAATAAGTGCTCATGCGAGTTCGCTCTCCAGGGTCTGCGCCCAGGCCTGCAGTTGGTCCAGCAGCGTCTGCGCGTGGCCGTCGTTGACGTGCGCAGCACGCAGCGCAGTGATGTCAGCGCGATGGGTTTCGAAGGTGAATTCGGACCATCCGCGATCTTCGCTCAAGCGTGTGCGCCGATAGTCGTTCCAGCGCTGCGCATCATCGATAGACAGCGATTCCGGCCAGTTGCGCGCGCGATAGCGAAACAGCAGCTCCGGCAGGCGCGGATCCTTGAACGCGACCTCGCGCTGCGCCAGCGCTGCAGGCAGCATGCTGCGCACGTCGGTGAACTTGCGTTTGTCGCCGTCCTGCAGAAAACCGTCGTACAGCGAGCCGTCCACATCAAGCGTCTCCGGCGGCGTCCGGCCGGCGTAGATGCGGCGGATCTTTTCGGCCAACGCCGGGCCCGCGTCTCGCAGCTGTTCGGCACGCGCTTCGGCCAATGCAGGATCGATCTGCAGCCGTTCGAAATCGCTTTCGCGCAGATGCGCCCATTCGATCAACATCGGGCTGCGGTTGAGATGCACTTCCTTCAGCGGAATGCGTGCTTCGCCCGGCGGCAGATCGGCCGCGGGCGTGTACAGCCGGTCGGCGATCTCGTCGGCATCCAGCGCCAGCAGCGCATCGGGCGCTTCGTGCAGGTCGAATACGATGATGCGGTTGTCGATCTTCGGATGCCGCACCAGCGGCATCACCGCTGCGGCGCACAGACGCGCCGCAGGGAAGCGCTGCGAGACGTGCAGCACCGGCGTCATCGCTACGGTGTCGAGCATGCGGCCGGCGAATTTCTTGTCGCGCAGTTTGAGGGTGTAGTCCCACAGTTTTGGCTGCGCTGTCTTCAGCTTGCGGGCCATGCCGATCAGCGCGCGTACGTCCGACAGTGCCTCATGCGCATCGCCTTCGCGCACGCCGTTCGCAGTCGCCAGATGTTCCAGTTTGAACGACGGTGCGCCGTCTTCGCGCAGCGGCCAGGCAATGCCTTCGGGGCGCACCGCATGCGCGAGCCGCATCACGTCCAGCAGATCCCAGCGCGAATTCCCCGCACGCCACTCGCGTTCGTACGGGTCATAAAAATTGCGAAACAATCCATAGCGGATGAATTCATCGTCGAAGCGCAGCGAGTTGTAGCCCAGGGTGCAGGTTTCGGGTGTCGACATCGCCTCGAAGATCCGGGCGAAGGCGTCGGCTTCAG
>JANOXT010000102.1:0-16463 GCA_031418555.1 Lysobacterales bacterium
TATTACTGGGCCTCCATCGTGGATGGCCAGGAATATTATTCGGCCCCGATGGATTCGGCCTCAGGTGTCGTTTTTTGTGGATTCAGCAGACAGGGTTATGTGCGTGTCACTGCATCTGGCGGAACGGCAACCACTACTTTCAGATGCGACGGCTATTCGGAGCCGGATCAGCCGGGTGGGCAATAGGCGATATTACTCAGGGTATCTTTGGACTCGCCGCGCGGTATCGAATGATTTCAACATTCGATGACATTCACCGCCAGCCCGCCGCGCGATGTTTCCTTGTACTTGTCCTGCATGTCGCGGCCGGTGTCGCGCATGGTTTTGATCACTTTGTCGAGGCTGACCTTGTGTTTGCCGTCGCCGCGTAACGCCATGCGCGATGCGTTGATGGCTTTCACAGCGCCCATGGCGTTGCGTTCGATGCAGGGAATCTGTACCAGTCCGCCGATGGGGTCGCAGGTCAGGCCGAGGTTGTGCTCCATGCCGATTTCGGCGGCGTTTTCAATCTGTTCCGGTGTGCCGCCAAGCGCAGCGGTGAGGCCGGCGGCGGCCATCGAGCAGGCGACGCCGACTTCGCCCTGGCAGCCGACTTCGGCACCGCTGATCGACGCGTTTTCCTTGTAAAGAATTCCAATGGCCGATGCGGTAAGCATGAAATCGAAGATGCCTTGTTCGTTGGCGCCGGGGCAGAACCTGTCGTAGTAATGCAGCACCGACGGAATGATCCCGGCGGCGCCGTTGGTGGGGGCGGTGACGACGCGGCCGCCTGCGGCATTTTCTTCATTCACCGCCAGCGCGTACAAATTGACCCAGTCCAGCACGGTCAGCGGGTCGCGCATGCCGGCTTCTGGCTTCGATGAAAGCTCCGCATGCAGGCTCGGCGCGCGGCGCACGACGTGCAAGCCGCCGGGCAGAGTGCCGGTTTCGCGGATACCGCGCTGTACGCAGGCCTGCATCGCATTCCAAAGCTCGCGCAGTCCTTCACGTATGTCGTCGTCGCTGCGCCAGTTGCGCTCATTCTCGAACATGAGCGTGGCGATGCTCAGGCCGGTGCGTTCGCACTGTGCGAGCAGAGCGTCACCGCTGTTGAACGGATAACGCAGTTCGGTCGTATCTGCGACGATGCGGTCCTCGGCAGCTTCATCCTGGTTGACCACGAAACCACCGCCGACAGAATAGTAGTCTCGCGTTGCGATGAGGTTGCCAGCGGCATCATAAGCGGCGAAACGCATGCCATTGGTATGGAACGGCAGTTTCTGACGCTTGTTCATGATCAGATCGTGCTTCTCATCGAAGCCGATCTCGTGCGTGCCGAGCAGCCGCAGTTTTTTCTCGCCGCGGATACGGGCAAGCGACGCTGGAATGAGGTCTGGATCGATCTCGTTCGGCCAATGGCCTTCAAGACCCATCAGCAGGGCTTTATCGGTGCCGTGGCCGCGCCCGGTGAGCGCGAGCGAGCCGAACACCTCGGCCCGCACGCGCGCGGTGCGGGCGAGATCGCCGCCTTCTTCCAGCCAGCGATGCACGAAGCGGCAGGCGGCACGCATCGGCCCGACCGTATGCGACGAGCTGGGGCCGATGCCGATCTTGAACAGGTCGAAGGTGCTGACAGCCATCTATTGCTCGCACAGCCACTTGTATTTGACGGTTTCCCGCACTAAACCAGCCTGCTCGATCAGTTTGGGCAGTTCTTTACGGCGCGATAGGGCGATGGCGTCGCGTCGATTTTTGACCTGTACGACCAGGGTGATGCGGGTCTCCTGTTTCTCGTCGTGCAACAGATGGCGGATGAAGACGCCCGCACGGCGCTGAACCACCGTATCGGCGTCGAACACGCTGCGCCAGCGGGCATAATCACGAACGGTATAGCTCACAAGCACATACGACATGGAGGCCCCCTTCATTGTGTAGTGGCCGTATTCTATGCCGCATTCCCTCTGCCGTAGCGACGCCAGCGTATGGTGACCAGCTCCCCCGGCTTTATCCTATACCAGCGCGACGATTGCCACCTGTGCGACCTGGCGCTTGCGGTGCTGGCCGAAGCACGGCTTGCTGGCTTCGACAGCATTTTCATCGACGATGACGAAGCGCTTGAAGTCAGATTCGGCGCCCGGGTGCCGGTACTGCGCGACAATACCAAAAGCGTGGAGCTGGACTGGCCGTTCGACGCCGCCGCGGTGGTCGCGTTGCAGGCGCAATCATTGCCAATGACCGACTGAACTGTGCCAGCCAGCGGTTTGGTCCGGTTCGGGCCCTGTGTTAGCGTCTGTCCGTTTACGAGAGGAGTCGAGCGGATGATTCGGGCGAACGGCGTGCGTTGGGGGTTGGCGGTGCTGGCGGCAGCGATTGCTGTTGTCGGCTGGTCGTCCGCTGTGGGGCGCGAAGGACCTTCACGCGAACTGCTGCGAATGCACGACAATGCGGTGCTGGCCTTTATCGACAGCGAAGGATTCGGGCAGCGTCGACTGCCGGCCATGTCGGGGGTGTTGCATAGGTCAGTGGAGGGCTCGCGTTGGTACATCGCGCATCTTGAAATGATCGGTGTGGCGAAGCACAACCCGCCCCGGGTCTTTTCGAATGAAATGTCGATCTTCCATCAGCCCAACAAACAGGCGCCACCGCCGAGAGAAACGGGCCGTGCCATCAAGCCTTGGGAACAACAGGCGCTGCGGGATCTTGATGCCGGACAGCGATTGATCGTTGAGAAGGGCGGCGCAGGGCTGCGCGTAGTCGGACCGATCCGCGCTGGCGACGAGTGTCTTGGCTGCCACAAACACAAACGCGCCGGGGATATGCTCGGCGCGTTCGTTTATTCGCTGCAGTCATTGAAAATTCCGAAAACCACGAAATAAGATTACCCGGACCACGTTTATTTCGGCTGGAAGACGACCTTGGTGTTGACCTTGATCTCGTTCGGGATCACGCCGACATCGGCCCAATCGCCACCGCCGACGCCGAAATCCAGACGCTTGACCAACGCTGTGCCGGCTAATATGGGCCTAGCGCCTGCAGTCCATGTGAATGTCAGCGTCACCGGTTTGCTCACCCCGCGCAGGCTCAACGTGCCGTCAGCGGCGTATTTGTTTGCGCCGAGCGCCCGGAATTTCGTTGCGGTATAGCGCGCCTGCGGAAACTTTTTGCTGTTGAAGAACGACGCGCCGCGCAATTCGCCATCGTAGTCGGCGTTGCGGGTGGTAGCGGTGACCAGCGGGATGATGACGTCGAGTTTTGCGCCCGCCAGCTTTGCGGGATCGAACGAGAACGTGCTGACGAAGCCGGGAAACTGGCCGTTGAAAACTTCGCCCTGATACTTCCCGGAGAAGCCGAGCGTGGAACCCGCTGTCTGGGTATAGTCGGCGGACATGACCGGGCCTGAAAGGACGAGGCCTGCAGCGAGTAAAAGCGACAATTTAAGCAGCATGATTCGAATCCTCTGATGTGGTGACGATTGCCGCATCGCCGGTGCGCAGCCAGCTTCGCGGCAGCATGCGCGCCAACGTGGCGTCGCGCGGGAACAGATGGTGATAGAACGCGGCGCCCGCATGTACTGTCACCAGCAGCGCGAGCGCCCAGAACATGATGCCGTGCGCTTGTTCGGCCAGTTCGTGGAGGCCGTGATCCTTGTCGACGATGTGCGGCAGATTGATCAAATGGAACCATTGCAGCGGAAAGCCTGCCGCTGAGTTCAACACCCAGCCGCTGATCGGTATCGCGAACAGCAGCGCATACATTGCCCAGTGGGTCAGCGATGCGATATGCACCTGCCAGCGTGGCGAGCCCGATACCGGGTGCGGCGTACCGGCGTAGACGCGCCACAGCAATCGCAGCGCGACCAGCGCGAGAATGGTGATGCCGATCGATTTGTGAAGCGCATAGGTGTTGATCTTGTCGGGACCGTTGGGCAGATCGCCCATGGTAAGGCCGAGATACGCCATCACCAGAATCAGAATAGCGATGGTCCAATGCAGCAGCTGGCTGATACCGCCCCAACGCTCGACAGTGTTCTTCAAAGTCATGGTGTAGGTTCCATTGTGGCCGCGGGCGACGCTTCGCTATCGACGACGTCTGCAGGAGAAGAGTCATCGATCGGGGCATCGGTTGCGTCGGGTTTGTCACCGGCCCGGCTCCGGGTGGCCTCGGCCTCGATTCGAAGTTCGACAGCATCCCCGATCACACTCGGCCAAGCGTCGATCCCGAAATCTTTACGGCTGATCGTGGTCGTGGCCGAGAACCCGGCCGTGCGCCGGAATGGCGGCAGCGGATGGCGTTTGGCGGCATTGAACTTCACATCAAGCGACACCTCACGCGAGACGCCGTGCAGGGTCAGCATGCCACGAACCGTAGCGTGATCAGCCGCCAGGGGTTCGACCCGGGTCGACACAAATTCGGCGGTCGGATGGTCATCGGCATCCAGCAGGTTGCCTGCCAACACCGCTTTGTTCCAGGCGGCATCGCCCATGTCTATCCGGGCGATAGGGACGCTGGCCCGTAATCCCGCGTCAGCCCAATGGTCGGGGTCGAAGCTCAGGCTGCCGGTGGTCCCGGAGACGGTGCCGATCGCTTTGGAGAACCCGGCATGGTCGATGACGAACATCACCCGGGTATGCACGGGATCGAGACGGTAATGGGGAGTTTCGGCGGCCAGTACGCTGCCACAGGACAGGCTGAGCGTAACCACGGCGGCCAGATGTAAATAGAATGAGGATGACATCTTGCGGACCTCGCGGCAGGATTGCCCGATTCTAGGCGCATGACGCAGGATATGCCTGCACGCCAATGCAATGAAGCATTGCACGACCATGACTCGCCAGGTTCAGGAGGAATTATGCGCAAAGGAAAAATGTGCGGGATTGCGGCCGCTGTGCTGGCAGTTACTGGGATATCCCTGGTGTTTGCGCCATACGCCAAGGCTGAAGCCCCTGTCCGGGATACGCCTCAGGGAGAGCCGCGCTTCATCCGTTTCGGCGTTGAACAGGGCTTGTCATCGACCATCAATGATTTGACTATTGATCATCAAGGATATGTATGGGTGGCCACCGGCGACGGTCTGGCGCGTTACGACGGCACAAAGTTCAGATATTGGAGGCGTGTCGTCGGCGACCCTGCATCGCTCCCCGACAACGAAGTGACCTTGATTCACGTGGACGCTTCAGACCGGCTCTGGGCTGCCACATGGTCCGCGCTGAGTGTGCTTGACCCCGATCAACGAGTCCCTCGTACAATCCAGTTCCATGGCGACGCTGCAAGATGCGGTATCGATATCACCGCGATTACCTCAACGCCTGAGGGGGTGATTTGGTTGGGTAACCATATGGGTGATTTGTGCCTAATTGGATTGGACGGAGTTGTTGATCGACTGCGCCCTAGACTAAGCAAAAAATCTTATTTTGGTAGCCATATTCCAATGACCATAGAGTCGTTGCCTTCTGGGAATTTGTTGATCGGAACTGACGATGGTTTATGGGAAGTCGAGCTAAAAAAAATAACCAAGAACCCGCTGGAATCACATAAAGAGGTTGATTGGGGAGATGGTGTTTATGTCCTTTCACCAAGTATAGATGGAAATATTTGGATCGGTGCAGAGGATGGCTTATTTTTTCTTGATAAGGAGGGAAGAGTAAAAACTTACCCTTGGGCAGGCGGAAGCATTTTCCGGCGTGCAGTAGTAGCGCGTGCACATGATGGAAGTCATTGGATAGGTAGCTATTATGGGCTTTTTCAAATCAAAAACAATTTCGAGGCAAAGAGTAAGATAATTGATGTGGAAATAAATAGCGGAGTTAGTAGGATTTTAGAAGATCCTGAAAAAGGCATGTGGTTTGCAAGCTATTCACAGGGATTATTTTATCTTCCTATTACAAACCATTTCTTTTGGGCAATGCCCAAAGGAATAACCGATGAAAGTATTGATTTTTTTAGCGCGGATATTGATGTTTCCGAAAATATTTTAGTTCTAACGAGAAATGGCTTGTATCGCTCACATAAGGAATTTAGAGCGTTCAAAAAAATAAGCATTTCATGGGATCCGATTCTAGATGAGAATCTAGTTTTCGCAAATTGCCTTAATGGGAATTACTGGGTTAAAGACAGTCGAAGTCTGTCTATTTTTAATGAAAAAAGCCAAAAATTTAATCGAGTGATTCCAGATTTTCAAAAAAAATCAAAAAACAAGAGAAATGAAGCCTTATATTGTGCTGCGGATGGGAATATATGGGCTTCTCTAATGGGCGGAGGAATAATCGTCTATTCAAAGGAAGGAAAGCTGATCAAAGAATTTTCTCCGCAAGAAACGTTAGGCGAGGAGGCGGAAGCTTTTATCGATTTGCGTTTTTCACCGGACGGATCGCCGTGGTATAGCGACGGTAAAGATTTGAGGCGTTGGGATGGCGATGGATTCGTTCGCGTCCCGTTGCCTGCAGGCGAGTACGTTTACAGTCTTGATTTCGTATCTTCCAGCGATGTGTGGGTGGCTCGGTTCGGAACTCTCGAGCACTACGATTGGGACGGGGCTGCGCTTCATTTACGTGAACGGGTGACGTCGAAGGAAGGGTTGCCAGCCGTGGAGGCGCGAAGTGTACTGGCGACATCGACAGGCAATATCTGGCTGAATACCGTTCGTGGCCTGGTTCACTATGACGCGAAGCAACACCGTGCGCGATTATTCGGGTTGAGAGATGGTTTGCCGGGCCTCGACTTCACGGTAGACGTCTTGAAGAGACGATCGAGCGGCCCCGCCATTGCCATTTCCAAGGAAGGTATCGTCATGTTCGATCCGGACCGGCCGCTGCCTGCGCCGCGCCAATCTGCGCTCGCGGTCGAGGCGATCGAGCTGCGACGAGGAGAGGATACGATTCGCTATCCGCGATTAGGGAACGGTACTCTTCGCGCGGTCATGGAACCGGGCGACCGCGACCTGCGCATCGGTATCAGGGTCATGTCCTATGGGGATCCCTCGGTGTATCGCTATCGCTTCCGATTGGGTGGCTATGATCCGGACTGGGTGGATGAAGGCGATCGCGGCGAGCGTGTGTTTTCTTCGCTGTCGCCCGGGCGCTACCTGCTTGAGATGCAGGGTGCGAATGCCGATGGCGTCTGGTCCCCAACGCGGCAGATCGACATACTGGTCGAGGCGCCCTGGTGGCGACGCTGGTGGGCGCTGGCGTGTTATGCCCTTGCTGCCGGGATGCTGCTGTGGTGCATGGCTTATCTATATCGTCTGCGGCTCAAGCGCCGCCACGAGTATCAACTGATCGCGCAAAAGCGCGAAGTGGCTGAGCAGGCATCGGCGGCGAAAAGCCGATTTCTCGCGAATCTCGGTCATGAAGTACGCACGCCGATGACAGGCGTGCTTGGCATGAGCGAGCTGCTGCTTTCCACGTCTCTCGATACGAATCAACAGGGTCAGGTGCAGTCGATTCGTCGTGCTGGCGAGCATCTGCTGCGGCTGGTGAACGATGCGCTTGATCTCGCACGGATTGAGGCGGGGCGTCTGGAGCTGGAAACCGTCGATTTCGACCTCGGTACGATGGTCGAAGAAATAGCAGCGCTGATGCGCCCGTTGGCTGATCGCAAAGGGTTGGCGCTGTGCGTCGATGTGTCGCAGGATGCGCGTGGCGGATGGCGCGGCGATCCTACCCGCATCCGCCAGATTCTGTTGAATCTTCTCGGAAATGCGCTCAAGTTCACTGAGCATGGCGAGGTGGCGCTATCGATTGAAACTGCGTCGCCGCACGGGCTGTGTCTGATCGTAAGCGACACTGGCCCCGGTCTGGATGCGGAGCAGCAGCAACGTTTGTTTCGTCGGTTCGAACAGGCGGAAGGTGCTCGGACCGCAAGCCGCTATGGCGGCAGCGGGCTCGGGCTTGCGATCTGTCAGGAATTGGCGCTGGCGATGGCGGGTAGCATCGAATTGCGCAGCGCGCCGGGTGAAGGAACCTGCTTCACTGTGCGACTTGCATTGCAACGTTCGGCAACCGCATCGGCCGCGCAAGTACCGATCCGGGGATTGGACGACGCGCAGATCGCCCAAGAAGTGCTGCTGGTCGAGGACGATGTCATCGTCGCGGATGTGTTGATCGGCATGCTGCAGGCACAGGGCCACCGGGTGACGCACGCAGGGCATGCGCTGGCGGCGATGACCGAGATCGCGATGCGGAGTTTCGATATCGCGTTGTTGGATCTTGATTTGCCGGGTATGGACGGTCTGGCGCTTGCGCAGCAGCTGCGCGCTCAGGGCTGGACGATGCCGATGATCGCGATCACCGCACGCGCGGACTGCGGTGCGGAGTCGGAGGCGAAAGCCGCAGGGTTCGACGCTTTCCTGCGCAAGCCGTTGACCGGCGATGCGTTGGGCGACGCGCTGTACGACCGGTTGATGAGCCGAATCGTGACCTCAACGTGATCAGCGCGCGCTGATCTGGTGCACGGCTTGGACCAGCGCGGCGACGTGGTCGGGATCCATGTCCGGCGACATGCCGTGGCCGAGATTGAAAATGTGTCCGTCGCGCGAACCCCCGTTGCCTTCCGCATAACTGTTGAGCGCGTGGCGCACCTGTGCGCGGATCGCATCGGGGCTGCCGTAAAGCGTGGCGGGGTCGAGATTGCCCTGCAGTGCGACCTCGCCTCGGGTGCGCCGCGCTGCGTCGGACAGTTCTACGGTCCAGTCCACGCCCAGGCCTTCGGTGCCTGAGGCGGCGAGCTCCTCCAGATACGGCGCGTTGCCCTTGCCGAACAGGATCAGCGGGGTGCGTTCCGGGCCGCGATCGAGCTCGCGCGCGATCCGGGTCAGATACGGCAGCGAGAACTCGCGGTACATCGCCGGGCTGAGCACGCCGCCCCAGGTGTCGAACACCTGCAGCGCCTGCGCGCCGGCCATGCGTTGCGCCGACAGATAGGCGATGACCGCGTCGGTGTTCACCGCAAGAATGCGATGCAGCAGGTCCGGCGCGTTCAAGGCCATCGCCTTGATCTTCGAGAAGTTGTCGCTGCCGCCGCCTTCGACCATGTAGCAGGCGAGGGTCCACGGGCTGCCGGAAAAACCGATCAAAGGAACACGGTCGTTCAATTCGCGGCGGATCACCCGCACAGCATCCATGACATAGCGCAGCTCGGTCTCCATATCAGGCACCGCAAGCTTCGCGACATCCTCGGCCGTGCGTACCGGGCGCTCGAACTTCGGGCCTTCGCCTTCGACGAAATACAAGCCCAGGCCCATGGCATCGGGGACGGTGAGGATGTCCGAGAACAGAATCGCCGCATCCAGCGGAAAACGCGCCAGCGGCTGCAGCGTCACTTCGCAGGCAAGCTCCGGATTCTTCGCCATCGCCAGAAAACTGCCGGCGCGTTTGCGTGTCGCGCGGTATTCCGGCAGATAACGGCCGGCTTGGCGCATCAGCCACACGGGAGTACGGTCGACGGGTTCGCGGCGTAGGGCGCGCAAGAAGCGGTCGTTGTTGGGTTGGGGGTCGTCGTGCACAAAGGGTTCCAGTGAAGGGCTGCGAAGGTGGGGGCGATATTGTTAGCGTATGGTCCAGCGTGCGGCGATAGGGAAAGTGGGCGATTCGCCAATGGAGAATTGTTCGACCTCACACTCTTCATCGGCTTGTGAAATCATGGAGGCGACCATTTGAGGTCGAGATTTCGGGCCGTATTGATAGGGTCGATTCTCCAGCGTCGAGTGGCTGATGGCTTGCAGGCGCCCCCGCATCGCTGGCGACAGATATCTGCCGGTGCTTTCGATGTCAGCAAGCACGCATTGCTGTGCTTCGCTTGCCGAGAAACCGTCTTCGTTCAAATGGCTGAGGTCGGCCATGGCAGTGATTAGTTTGCTGTATACGAAATCCTCGAAGCTGCTGTAGCCGATCTTGCTGTGTTCAGCGTCGTGCCAGATCAGTGCGACGCCGATGCTGTCGTCTTCGAGCGGCATCAGGCAATATTGGTCTCCTGCACCTGATTGGCCGAATGGGAAAAAGCGTCTGCCGCCCTGATATACGGGATCAAGCCAGCTATTGATCGCAGTCGCAATGTCATCGCCAGTATTCCATTCGAAATCGCAGACGCTGATCAGCGCGGGTGGGTCATCGAGCATCCGTTGGCGCCAGTTCGACGGCCAATCCGGCCCATATGAGGTTCTGCCGTCGCGATACAGTTCACGGAGGATTAGCGGCAATTCGATACCGGCCTGCTTGGCGAATCGCTGGAATTCTTCGCTCATTTTGGCACCTCGACGCCCTGCGCGAACATCAGCTGAAACCCTTTCTTCAGCGTCTGGTCGCGGGCGCGTTCGAGCGCGGCAAGCGCAGAGGTGTGGTCGAGATATTGTTCGCGCTTGAGCGTGCTGCGTCCGCCCACCTGCCCCGATTCACGGGTGAGCGTCCAACCGCCGATCAGATCGGCCTCCAGCTGCAACTGCACGAAGCGCGGAGCCTCGCGGCCAGTGCTGTCGGATTGCGGTCGTTGTTGAAGAAACAGGCGCATGGTCGAATTGTAAGCGGTGATGCGTCGCCCGTGCCGCTGCTCAACCTTCCCGAAGCGTTTCCAGCACGGCATCCTCAGGCACGTCGGAGACGATCCGCGCTGTGCCGGGACCTTCCCACAGGATGAAACGCAAACCGTGAGCGCTCGCCTTCTTGTCAAGCCGCATCCGTTCCAGCAGACGATCAGGCTCCAGTTCCGGCGGCAGTGCGGTTGGCAGGCCGAAACCGGTGAGCAGTGCCCGCAGCCGCGCGGCGTCCGCCATCGGGGCCATGCCCAGATGGGCTGACAACCGCGTCGCCACCACCATGCCGACGGCAACCGCTTCGCCGTGGTTCAACGCATGGTTGTTGTGGCCGGCATAGCCCTGTTCGGCTTCGATCGCGTGGCCGAAGGTGTGGCCGAAATTCAGCAGCGCGCGCTCGCCGTGTTCGAACGGATCGCGTTCGACGATGGCGGCCTTGTGCTGGCAGCTGCGCGCGATCGCTTCGATCAAGGGTTCGCGCTGGCGCGACAGCAGCGGCAGGGTGTGCGCTTCCAGCCAGGCCAGAAACGGCGCATCCATGATCGCGCCGTATTTGACGACTTCGGCCAAGCCGGCGCGCAGCTCGCGGTCCGGCAGGGTGCCGAGTGCGGCGGTATCGGCGAATACACCGCGCGGCGGATGGAAGGCCCCGACCAGATTCTTGCCCTGCGGCAGATCGACGGCGGTCTTGCCCCCGACGGACGAGTCGACCATCGCCAGCAGGGTCGTGGGCAGCTGGATGCAGTCGATGCCGCGCATCCAGCAGGCCGAAGCGAAGCCCGCGAGATCGCCGACCACGCCGCCGCCCAGCGCCAGCACGCAGGCATCGCGGGTTGCGCCCAGCGCCGCCAGCGCGTCGATCGCCGCGCCGAAGTGCGCCAAGGTCTTGGCCTGTTCTCCGGCCGGCATCACGAACCGGCTCAGCCTCAGCTCGGGTCGAGCATTGTGCAGCGCCACTTCCACCCGCCGCGCGTAGAGCGGAGCGACGTGTTCGTCGCTGACGATCAGCACATGCCGGCCGCGGATCCGCGACGTCAGTGCGGTGCCGTCATCGATCAACCCATCGCCGATCGAGATGATGTATGGCTGGGCGCCGCCGACGTGGACAATGCGCATTGCGGACGGGGTCATGAGGATTCCTGATCGGTGAAAGCGGCCGCAGGGCGCCGCCAGCGACTTTCGAGCAAATCGACCAGGGATTCGGCGGCCTCGGCTGCGCTCATGCCGGTGGGCGAGAAGGTCATATCGGCTGCCTCGGCATACAGCGGTCCGCGTTCTGCCGCGAGGCGGGTCAACACATCGGTGCGATCCGCGCCTGCCAGCAGCGGCCGGCTGCGATCGTGGGCCAGCCTGGCCAGCTGTTCTTCCACATCGATCTGCAGATGCACCACAAAACCGTGTTGGCGCATCAGCGCACGATTATCCGGGGCCAGCACTGCGCCGCCTCCGGTCGCGATCACGCTGCGTTCGCCCGCCAGTAGGTCCGCCAGCGCTGCGCGCTCGCGGCTCCGGAACCCGGCTTCGCCCTCGCAGGCAAAGATGGTCGGAATTTCGGTGCCGGCGCGGGCTTCGATCTCGCGATCGAGATCGACGAACCGCAGTGCCCACGTCGGGGCGATACACCGACCGAGCGAGGACTTGCCGGCGCCCATCGGGCCGATCAGGACGAGGTGGGGGGCGGGGTTCATGTCGCGATTTTAACAGCCGGGGCGTAACCTGCGACTCCGGCATCCTGCCGGCACAGTTTGAGAGGAGTTCCGCCATGTCCATCGCCAAGATCATCGAAATCAACGCGGCATCGAAGACCAGCGTCGAGGATGCCGTGCGCAGCGGCATGAAGAAGTGCGCCGAGTCGGTCAAGAACATCAAGGGCGCCTGGATCAATGAGACCAAAGTGGTCACCGACGATGCCGGCAACATCACCGAGTGGCGGGTGAACATGCGGGTGAGTTTCGTCGTCGAATAAGCCGCTTTTCCAAGGCAAAGACGAGGACGCGCCGCTGCGCGTCCCGTATTTGATCCAGCGAACGTTCGATCCAGCAAGGTGCAGGCGGGGAAGCATCGCGCGACAATGGCGCAATGTATCCCCTCGAAGTCCCCGATATGACGCTGTACGCCGAAGCCCTCGCCACATTCGATTCGCTGTTCGCGCAGGCCAAGGCGGCCGGCATTCCCGAACCTACCGCGATGACGGTGGCCACCGCCACACCCGACGGCCTGCCCTCGGCAAGGATGGTGCTGCTCAAAGCCTACGACGCGCGCGGTTTCGTGTTCTACACCCATCTGGACGGCCGCAAAGGGCGTGAGCTGCAGGCGAACACCAATGCCGCGCTGCTGTTTTTCTGGAAAGCGCTGGGCGAAGACGGTGTGCAGGTGCGGGTCGAAGGCGCAGTCGAGATTGTCGACGAGGCCGAAGCCGATGCGTACTTCACACGCCGCCCCCGCGCCAGCCAGCTCGGCGCCTGGGCGTCGGATCAATCCGATACGCTCGACGCACGCGCCGCCTTCGAACAACGGTTCGATAATGCCGAACGCGAATTCGCAGGCCGCGACGTGCCGCGCCCGCCGCGCTGGGGCGGCTTCCGCGTGGTGCCGCGAACGATCGAATTCTGGTACGGCGCGCAGTTCCGTCTGCACGAGCGGCAGTATTACGAACGCGGCGTGGATGGAGTCTGGACGAAGCGGATGCTGTATCCGTGAGTCGACACGCGGTCTTCGGCCCCCAGCGCATCGTTTGCCTCACCGAAGAACCCACCGAGGTGCTGTACGCGCTTGGCGAGCAGCACCGCATCGTCGGTATCAGTGGGTTCACGGTGCGCCCGGCGATCGCGCGCAAAGAAAAGCCGAAAGTCAGTGCATTCATTTCGGCGAAGATCGGCGAGATTCTGAAGCTTGAACCTGATTTCGTGGTCGGGTTTTCCGATATCCAGGCCGAGATCGCGTCGGCGCTGATCAAACAGGGCGTGGAGGTCTGGATCAGCAATCACCGCAGCGTCGACGGCATCCTCGATTACGTTCGTCGGCTTGGCGCACTGGTCGGCGTGCCGGAAAAAGCGAATGCCTATGCCGATGAACTTGCGCGCGGGCTTGAGGTGATCGCCGCGCAGGCAGCGACGCTGTCGCATCGGCCGAAGGTGTATTTCGAGGAATGGGACGATCCGTTGATCAGCGGTATTCGCTGGGTGGCGGAGCTGGTGCGGATTGCCGGCGGCGACGATATTTTCCCCGAGCGGGCCGCGGAATCGCTGGCGAAGGCGCGGATTCTTGAAGATCCCGACGAAGTGATCCGGCGTGCGCCGGACATCATTCTGGGCTCATGGTGCGGCAAGAAATTTCGGCCTCAGAAAGTCGCCGAGCGTCCGGGTTGGGGCGCGATCCCCGCGGTGCGCGACGGCGAACTGCATGAAATCAAATCGCCGATCATTCTGCAGCCCGGACCAGCCGCGCTGACCGATGGCGTGCGCGAGATCGCGAAGATCATTCAAGCATGGTCAAGGCGGTAGAGCGGGCTGACCAGCCGAACGGCTATTGAAAACCAGCCGGCGGCTCTCGCTGCCAAAGCAGCGGGCTGAAGCCCGCTCTACCGTTTTCAGGGTGCGAAATCCCGCGAGAACGTCATTGTTTCGGTGGCGGCGCCTTCACGCACGATCTTGACGTCGAAGCTCAGCGTGTCCGGCGGCGATGCGTCCGCAGTGCCGACGTAATCGATCAGCTCGCCGGTACGCACTTCACGCATGACGATGTCCTGGCGCTGGCCGTGCAGGTTGGTCGCAGCGGCCTGGATTGTCGCGGGCAGTGAAGTGTCCTGTCCGTCCGGGCCTTGGCGCACCGAAATCAGCAGCATTGCCTTGCGTTCGCCGCGCTCAATGCCATATGCGCCTGCCATCGCTTCATTGAGTTGAGCGGTCGGCAGCACGTTCGCGCGGATGGTGATATCGCGGACCCGGCTCACCTGCTCGTGCGGTGTGTCAATCCGTTGGGCCGATTTGGGCGCATCGTTGCCGCAGGCAGCGAGCGCAAGGCAGAGGAGCGCGGCAGCGATTTTGCGCATCGGTCGGGTCTCAGTCGTTGGCGGCGGACAGTTGCCGGCCGCGCTCAGTGGCGTTGCGGATGGCGGCGGCGACCAGTGCGAGCAGGCCGCCGGCTTTGAAGGTTTCGATCGCGGCTTGGGTGGTGCCGCCCGGTGAGGTGACGCGGCGGCGCAGTTCCGCCGGATCCTCGCCCGACTCGGTCAGCATCCGCGCCGCGCCCAGCACGGTTTCCAGCACCAGCGTCCGCGCGGCTCCGGCCGACAGGCCTTCGGCCAGCGCCGCAGCTTCCATCGCTTCGGCCAATAGAAAGACATAGGCCGGGCCGCTGCCGGACACGGCGGTCACTGCGTCCATCTGCGCTTCGCTTTCGATCCAGACGGTTTTACCGGCACTGGCCAGTAAATTAGCGGCACGTTGGCGGCCGTTGGCGTCCACTTCGGTGCTGGCGAAGAGTCCGGTGACACCCGCACCCAGCAGCGCCGGGGTGTTCGGCATGGTCCGGATCACAGCGACGCCGCCACCCAGCCAGCGCTGCAGCTGCGCGGCCGTGATGCCGGCGGCGATGGAGACCACCAGCGGCTGGCTGGCTTGGGCCATCGGAGCGAGCGCTTCGCAGACCGCGCGCATGACTTGGGGTTTCACCGCCAGCACCCACAGCCCGGCCGGGCCGACGGCTTCGGCGCTGTCGGCGCCGACCTGCACGCCGAAATCCCGGGCCAGCGCCTCGCGCAGCACGGCGACCGGCTCGGACACGCGGATGTCGGCCGCTGAAGTGCCGCGGGCGAGCAGCCCGCCGATCAGGCTGCGGGCCATGTTGCCGCCGCCGATGAAGGCGATGGTGGATTCGGAACTCATGCGATCTCCGGAGGGCAGGGCGGGGAGGTTTTCTGGGCGCGCGCCCCGAACAGCGCGCTGCCGATGCGCACCATCGTCGCACCTTCGGCGATGGCCAGCGCATAGTCCTCGCTCATCCCCATCGACAGGGTATCGGCGCCGATATGACGCGCGGCCAGCGCATCGAACAGCGCGCGCATCTGTCGGAATGCGGCGCGGCGGCGGTCCATATTCGGATCGGGTGCGGGGATCGCCATCAGCCCGCGCAGGGCAAGCTGCGGCTGGGCGATGATGGCCGCGGCGAGGGTGTCGATTTCGTCCGGGCGACAGCCGTGCTTGCTGGACTCGTCGTCGATATTCACCTGAATCAACACGTTCAACGGCGTCTGTCCAGGCGCGCGGTGTTTGGCCAGCGCTTCGACCAGTTTGATGCGGTCCACGGTCTGCACCCAGTCGAACGCGGCGGCGGCTTCGCGAGCCTTGTTCGACTGCAGATGACCGATGAGATGCCATTCGATGCCGAGCCCCGCCAGTCCCGGCTGTTTGGCCAGCGTCTCCTGCACGTAGTTCTCGCCCATCGCCACCGGCGTTGTCAGGCGCGCTTGCAGAGCCGCGGCGACCTCCGCAACGGCGTCGGCGGTCTGGGTTTTGCTGACCGCAAGCAACCGCGGCATCGGCTGGCCGCTGGCGGCGGCCTGCATGCGTTCGAGGATGGCGTCGAGTGCGGGGTGGGTTGGGCGTTCGGACATCGCGGTCAGTGAAGCGCCTTGTCGTGGATGCGACGGGCGTCGCGGAATTGGCAGTGTAAGTCGAACTGCGTGCCCGATAGCCCGGGGTGACAGCAGCAGGTCCGGGGCTATACTCCGTCGGTCAGTCGTCTTTCACCTGTCTACACGACATCGCAACGCGGGGAGCTTGCATGGATATCGCCGAACTTTTGGCATTCTCGGTCAAGAACAAGGCTTCTGACCTGCATCTGTCGGCCGGTCTGCCGCCGATGATCCGCGTCGACGGCGACGTGCGCCGCATCAATATTCCCGCGCTCGATCACAAGCAGGTGCACGCGCTGGTCTACGACATCATGTCGGACAAGCAGC
>JANOXT010000103.1:0-2827 GCA_031418555.1 Lysobacterales bacterium
CTCGATAAAACCAGCGGCGGTAGAGCGGACTTCAGTCCGCTGCTTTTTGCAACAAGAACAGCGGACTGAAGTCGGCTCTACCGAGACCGGCTCAACGCGCTTCGACCAGCTGCTGCAACAGCGCGATCTGCCGCGACTGCGCATCGAGAATCTTTTCCAGCTGCTCCACCCGCAGCTGGTCGAGCTTGTCGTGCAGGGCCATGATTTCCAGCTCCGCCTTCAGATTGACCTGATAGTCGTGCTCGGCCGCCTCGCGGTCGCGCTGTGCATGCCGGTTCTGGCTCATCATGATGACCGGCGCCTGCAGCGCGGCCAGCATCGACAGCAGCAGATTGAGAAAGATGAAGGGATAGGCATCGAACGGATGCGCGCCCATCAGCCAGGCATTGGTCGCCACCCAGATGCCAAGAAACAGCATGAACAAGCCGATGAACCGCCACGAGCCGCCAAACCGCGCCACACCGTCGGCAACGCGCTCGCCGAACGTGCGGTCCTCCTTGTCCGTGCCCGAAGGCGCGTGCGCGATGTGTTCGCGGCGCTGCATCCGGGTGAGCACCGCGCGTTCGCCGGCCGAGGCGTGTTCCCACGCCTTGCCCAGCCAGCGGGTAGAGAGAACGGACAGATCATGGTTGTTCATGGCATTGCTCGCGGGAAAACCTGGGCACAGCATAGGCTTCCCTCACAGCGGCCGGTGTCGATACCCTGGCGCATGCTGATCGCATTCAACAAGCCTTTCGGTGTGCTCTGTCAGTTCACCGATCGCAGCGTGCCGGCGCGTCCCACGCTTGCGGGCTTCGGGCTGCCTGCGGATGTCTATGCGGCCGGGCGGCTCGATCACGACAGCGAAGGCCTGCTGCTGCTCACCGACGACGGAACATTGGCGCACCGCATCACCGATCCGCGCCACAAACTTGCGAAGACCTATCACGTACAGGTCGAGGGCGAACCCCAGCCAGCGCAGCTGGATGCGCTGCGTTGCGGGGTGATGCTCAGCGACGGCATGACGTTACCGGCGCAGGCCCGATGCATCGATACGCCGGCACTGTGGCCGCGCGACCCGCCGGTGCGCTTTCGCAAGACCGTGCCAGATGCGTGGCTGGAAATCGTCATCCGCGAAGGCCGCAACCGTCAGGTGCGGCGGATGACCGCTGCCGTTGGTTTACCGACGCTGCGGCTGGTGCGCGTTGCGATCGGCGATTGGCGATTGGACGATCTGCAGCCGGGGGAATGGCGGCGGCTGGATTGAAGCGCGAAAAACCCGCTTTTGTAGGAGCGGCGGGAGCCGCGAAGCCCGCAGCGCTGCCGACCACGCGCTGTTCGCCATCATGAATTGCGGTGTTTGTCATATCGGATTGCATGCGATGTCGTACCCGAAGTGCTGCGGGCTTCGCGGCTTGACCAGCCTGCGGCTGTTGAAAGCCGCCGCTCCTGCGAAAGCAACCAGACATCGCTTTGGGATCACGTCCCCCGCGGTTTCGCGCGATGCGTCGCGGTCGCGCTCCACGGATCTTCGGGCCACGGATGTTTGGGGTACCGGCCCTTCATTTCTTTTCTCACTTCGGGATACGTGCGCTCCCAGAAGCTGCGCAGATCCTGGGTGATCTGCAGCGGGCGTCCGCGCGGCGACAGCAGGTGCAGGGTCAGCGGAATGCGGCCGTCGGCGACGCGCGGGGTGTCGGCAAGACCGAACAATTCCTGCAGCTTCACCGCCAGCACCGGCGGCTGCGGCGCGTCGATGGCGGTGTCGTAGGCGTATTCGATGGCGCGCTCCATGCCCGACGGCACCATGATGCGGGTCGGTGCGAGCGCGTCGATGCGTTGGCGCAGCGCCCAGTCGGTGCCCGGCTTTCCAACCCAGGCTTTCAGCGCTTCGCTCAGTTCGTCTTCGCTCAAGGCATCGAGCCGGGTCTTGCCAACGAATGCGGGCCGCAGCCACGCGTCGAGATTCGCAAGCAGCGCAGCGTCGGACAGATCCGGCAGCGACAGGTCCGGCATCCATGCGCGCAGGCAGCGCACGCGGGCGCGCCACTGCGCCAGCGATTCGCGCCACGGCAGCGCATCGATACCCAGCGTGCGCACCGCATCGGTCAGCGCCTGCGCGGCCTGCGCCGGATCGACGCGACCGGCAGGCCGCGCGTCCAGCACGATGGCGTCGAAACGCTGCACGCGTTCGGCCACTAATGCACGGCGCGCGTCGTCCCAGCGCACTTCATCACGATCGGAGAAACGGGCGGGAAAATCGCGTCGCAGCCGCGCTTCATCGACCGGCGCAGCGCGCAGCACTTTGGCGTCTTTCGCGTCGAAGCGCAGATCGCAGGCGACGATCCACGGTTCGCCGATCATCGCGCTGTCGTCGAACAGCTGCGCCATGCGCCCGTTGGCAAGCGGATAGCGGCGCAGATCGCTGCTGTTGCCGTGACCGGAGCGATGACCGATGCGGTCGGGAAACGCATGCGCGAGCAGATCGCCCAACGCATGCGCAGGCACGCTGGCCGGCGGTTTCGCGGTGCAGCGCAGGCGACGGCGCCACTGCATGGCCGCTGTATCCAACGCCTGCAGCGACGTGCGTACGGCTTCCGGCGGCGAACGTCCCTGCCGATGCGCGGCCAACGCCTGCCAGCGCGCGGAGAGCGCATCGCTGCGCCCCAGTCCAGGCGTTGAACGCAGCGGATCGCGTGCTTCCAGCAGCGCGGCGATATCGCAGGCCAGTGCGATTTCACTCTCGTTCGCAGCCGACAGCAACATCGCCGCAAGCCGCGGATGGGTGCCGGCCGCGAGCATCTTCTTGCCAAGCGCAGTGATGCGACTGCCGGCATCCAGCGCACCC
>JANOXT010000104.1:0-2306 GCA_031418555.1 Lysobacterales bacterium
TTGGCGACGCGTTCGTTGGTACGCGACCAGATATCGACGACTTTGTTATAGCGCTCGCCGGCGGTGACCAGACCCGACTGGTACTGCTGCTGGATTTCCAGCACTTCGGTTTCGGCCTCAGCCAAGATCCCCTTCTTTTCCAGCGGGATGGTCATGTCGTCGATGCCGACCGACACGCCGGAGCGTGTCGCGTAGGCGAAGCCGGTGTACATCAACTTGTCGGCGAACACCACCGTATCCTTCAGGCCCAGCTGGCGGTAGCAGCTGTTGATCAGGCGGCTGATGTTCTTCTTGGTCAGCTCGGTGTTGACCAGCGCGAACGGCAGACCCACCGGCAGGATTTCCTGCAGCAGGGCGCGGCCGATCGTGGTCTCGACGATGGCGGTTTTCTGCTCGCGCACGCGCTTGCCGGTCTCGGGGTCTTCGCTGACCACGACTTCGGCGATGCGGACCTTGACCTTGGCATGCAGTTCGACCACGCGGTTGTCGTAGGCGCGCTTCACTTCGGAGATATTCGCAAAGGCCATGCCCTCGCCCGCTTTGTTCTCGAGCGCGCGGGTCATGTAGTACAGACCCAGCACGACGTCCTGCGACGGCACGATGATCGGCTCGCCGTTGGCCGGCGAGAGGATGTTGTTCGACGACATCATCAGCGCGCGCGCTTCGAGCTGGGCTTCCAGCGACAGCGGCACGTGGACAGCCATCTGGTCACCGTCGAAGTCGGCGTTGAACGCGGTGCAGACCAGCGGATGCAGCTGGATGGCCTTGCCTTCGATCAACACCGGCTCGAACGCCTGGATACCCAGACGGTGCAGGGTCGGGGCACGGTTCAGCAGCACCGGATGCTCGCGGATCACCTCTTCAAGGATGTCCCACACGATCGGCTCTTCGCGCTCCACAAGCTTTTTGGCAGCTTTGATAGTGGTGGCGAGACCGCGACGCTGCAGCTTGGCGAAGATGAAGGGCTTGAACAGTTCCAGCGCCATCTTCTTCGGCAGACCGCACTCGTGCAGACGCAGGGTCGGGCCGACCACGATGACCGAACGGCCGGAGTAGTCGACGCGCTTACCGAGCAGATTCTGACGGAAGCGACCCTGCTTACCCTTGATCATGTCGGCGAGCGACTTCAGCGGGCGCTTGTTCGTGCCGGTGATGGCACGACCACGACGGCCGTTGTCCATCAGCGCGTCGACCGATTCCTGCAGCATGCGCTTTTCGTTGCGCACGATGATGTCGGGCGCATTGAGTTCAAGCAGACGCTTCAGGCGGTTGTTGCGGTTGATGACGCGACGATACAAATCATTCAAGTCGGAGGTCGCGAAACGGCCGCCGTCCAGCGGCACCAGCGGACGCAGGTCCGGCGGCAGCACTGGCAGCACCGTCATCACCATCCACTCCGGGCGGTTGCCGGATTCGAGGAAGGCTTCGACCAGCTTGATCCGCTTGGTCAGACGCTTGAGCTTGGTTTCCGAACCGGTGCTGGCGATGTCTTCGCGCAGCTGGACCATTTCCGACTGCAGGTCGATGGTACGCAGCAGGTCATAGACCGCCTCGGCGCCCATCGCGGCGTCGAAATCGTCACCGTGCTCCTGACGCGCGGTCATGAACTGTTCTTCGGTCAGCAGCATGCCGCGCTCAAGCGGGGTCAGGCCCGGCTCGGTGACGACGAAGGCTTCGAAATACAGGATGCGTTCGATATCGCGCAGGGTCATGTCCAGCATCAGGCCGATGCGCGACGGCAGCGACTTGAGGAACCAGATATGGGCGACCGGCGAAGCGAGATCGATGTGGCCCATGCGCTCGCGACGGACGCGGGCGAGGGTCACTTCGGTGCCGCACTTCTCGCAGACCACGCCGCGGTGCTTCATGCGCTTGTACTTGCCGCACAGGCACTCGTAGTCCTTGATCGGGCCGAAGATGGCGGCGCAGAACAGACCGTCGCGCTCCGGCTTGAAGGTGCGGTAGTTGATGGTTTCCGGCTTCTTGACTTCGCCGAAGGACCAGGAGCGGATCAAATCCGGCGACGCCAGCGCGATCTTGATCGCGTCGAAATCGAGGGCCGGGCGCTGCTGGTTGAACAGGTTGAGCAAATCTTTCATGTGTGTTCTCCGGGAATCTGGAAGAGAGCGTTGAAGGTGGCAGCAATCGTGTTTGTCATCCCGAGCAACGCGAGGGACCTGCTGTTTCACTTTTCATCTGAAAAGCAGGTTCCTCACTTCGTTCGGAATGACAGCTGTTCCTCAGGTTTCTTCCAGCTCCATGTTGATGGCCAGCGAGCGGATTTCCTTCACAAGCACGTTGAAGGA
>JANOXT010000105.1:0-4352 GCA_031418555.1 Lysobacterales bacterium
AACGAAGGCCGCTGGCTGCAACGTCCGGCCATGAACTGGCCGGTCGCTGATTCGGTCGCCGCGGGCCACGACATCGACACCACCGCCGGACGCATCGGTCGCGCCTTGCGGCGGATGATCGCGGTACGTCGCGCATTGCCGGCCCTGCGTGGCGATGCAGCGATACGCGCGCTGCGGTTCGCAGACCCGGCATTGCTGGGCATTGCGCGCGGCGACGGCTTGATCGCCCTGTTCAATCTCAGCGACCAGCCGCACACCCTCGACACCTTTCCTGAGATCGCAAACACGGATTGGCATGATCTGCTGACAGCGGCTCCGGCCGCAGGCGGCATCGCGCTTCCCGCCTACGGCATGCAGTGGCTGGCGGCGCAATGACTGGAGCCGCGACCTACGCCGCGATCGAAGCAGGCGGCACCAAATTCGTCTGTGCCATCGGCACTGCCGACGGCAAGCTAATCGAACGCGTACGTTTCGCGACGCGCGACCCTGCCAGCACGCTTGCCGAGGCACTGGCTTTTTTCGTAGCTGCCGCGAAGCGCCACGGCACGCCGCGCGCGCTCGGTATCGCCAGCTTCGGCCCGCTTGAGCTCGATCCGCATGCGCCGCGCTACGGCCGCCTGCTGCGCACGCCCAAGCCGGGCTGGCACGATGCCGATCTGATCGCGCCGTTCGCGCAGCTCGGTATTCCGGTCGCGCTGGATACCGACGTAAATGCGGCGGCCCTGGCCGAATCGGTGTGGGGCGCGGGGCGCCGCGCGGACGGCACGCCGCTGGACACCATCGTCTACGTGACGGTCGGTACCGGCATCGGCGGCGGCGTAGTCGTACACGGCCGCACGCTGCACGGGTTGATGCATCCGGAGCTGGGCCATCTGTCTGCGCGCCGGCATCCCGACGACATCGGCTTTGCCGGCACGTGTCCGTACCACGGCGACTGTTTCGAAGGCGTCGCCAACGGCCCCGCCATCGTCGCGCGGCTGGGCCATGAACTCGGCAATGCATCGGAAGACGATCCGATCTGGAATATCGAAGCCGACTATCTCGGCCAGCTCTGTGCGCAGCTGACGCTCGCCCTCTCGCCGCAGCGGATCATCCTTGGCGGCGGCGTGATGCAGCACGCACGCCTGTTCGCACCGATCCGCACGCGCGCGCAGCACTGGCTGGGCGGCTATATCGCGCGTCATCAGGTCGAAGACGGCATCGAACACTACATCGTGCCGCCAGGCCTGGACGACCGCAGCGGGATTCTGGGTGCGCTGTTGATGGCGGTGGAAAAGGATCGTCAGCCATCCAGTGCTGCGTCTGCTGCGTCGCTTTCATAGCGACATCGTTGATACGGTTCCGCGTTGGCGCTGCGTTTGCTTTGCAGGCTCGGCGGCGCTTGGTCCGCACATAGGCGCGATCAATCGATTCGTCAAAATATCCCGTGCAATCTGCACGGATGCACGCATCAATCGACTCATCATCAGCTTTGCCAGCGGGTCAGCGGGTCAGCGGGTCAGCGGGTCAGCGGGAAATTGGAACTTTCTTTTAGGCTCGCACCAAGTCTTAAGCGGTCGATAATCCAACACATTCTTGAGAAAGTGTGTACGGTGGCCATCAGTACACGGCCATCGGACAGACTGGGTGGAAGGCCAAACGCCACAACGCATTGCCAGGATTCTGGCGCAGCGAACCCGCAATCACGAAGACGCCGGAAGCGTTTCGAGATGCGTTGCCTCACTGTGTGAAGACATCGCCTTGGCGCTCACTCCCATCGTGGGTGTACGTGGCGTTGCCGCCCTGTACAAGCGCAGTCTTTTTTTGACCAGCCGTGAGCATCCGGCGCTGTCGGGCCTGCATGAAAGCGTTGAATCCACGATGGACCTGTCGCGTCTGACTGCGACGTTGGCTTCTTTAAGCGAAGCCGAAGCGAATAAAGCCGGTGCTGCTCTCCTGCTGTCCTTCTACGAACTGCTTGGCAGTCTGGTGGGATTTGCGCTCACGGAGCGATTGCTCAGCGCCTTGTGGGACCAACCGTCGAACGAAATTCCTGCATTGGAACAGACAGAATGAAGAACAAAGTAGAGATCCACCGACTGTCGACCGGCGTACCCGGGCTGGACGAAATATTGGGTGGAGGTCTCCCGGAATTTTCTTTCAATCTGATCGCCGGCCCGCCCGGCTGCGGCAAGACCACGCTGGCGCACCAGATGATGTTCTCGCTGGCCAATGCGCAGCGTCGTGCGCTGTACTTCACGGTACTGGGCGAACCGCCGCTGAAAATGCTCAGATACCAGCAACAGTTCGGCTTCTTCGACATGGATGCGATCGATCGGACCGTCCGCTTCGTCATTCTGTCCGAAGACACACTGGCCGGCGACCTGGATCTGGTGCTCAAGCGCATCGTCGACGAGGTGCAGTCGTTCAACCCGTCGCTGGTCTTTGTCGATTCCTTCCGCTCCATCGTGCTGGCCGGCACAGGCAACGCCAACTCCAACAACGCTCTTCAGCAGTTCGTACAGCAGTTGGGCATGGTCATGACCAGCTGGCAGGCCACCACCTTTCTGATCGGGGAATATTCAGCGGAAGCGGACGCTAACCCGGTATTCACCGTGTCCGATGGGCTGATCTGGCTGCGGCAAAGCGTGGTGCGCAACTCCATGGTCCGCAAAATGGAGATCATGAAAATGCGTGGACAACCGACGTTGCCGGGGCTGCATACCTTCCGTATTTCTGAAGCCGGCATTGAAGTGTTCGCGCCGGCCCGCGCTGCTTCAGCGCTGAATCACGGGTCGGACACTGGCGATGCGCTGCCCACCGCGCGGCTCACGATGGGCGTGCCAAGACTCGATGAGATGCTCGGCGGCGGTTTGCCGCAGGGCTACTCACTGCTGGTCGCCGGGCCATCCGGGTCGGGCAAAAGCGTGTTGGCCGCTGCGTTTCTGGTCGAAGGCGCGCGGCTGGGCGAAACCGGGGTGATTGCGGCGTTCGAACAGCGCCCAACACGTGAACGCTCGCCGCTCATCGCGGGCTTGATCCAGAGCGGCCAGGTCGGTCTGGTCGACAGCTGGGCGCCCGACCTGTCGTTGGATGAAACCACGCGCCTGCTGCTCAGCGAAATCCGTCGTCTCAACGCGACGCGGGTCGTGATCGATTCGCTGTCGGGCTTTGAACTCGCACTGGCGCCGACCTTTCGCGAAGACTTCCGCGAAAATCTGTCGCGCATGGTGATGGCATTGGCCGCTTCGGGCGTGACAGTATTGATGACGTCCGAATTGGAAGACCGGTACACGGATTTGCGGTTCAGTCCCTACGGCACGGCGTTCATGACCGATGCCATCATCGTCCAGCGCTATATCGAGGTGGACAGCCGCTTGCTGCGCGTGATTGCCGTGGTGAAGGTGCGTGCCAGTGCGCACTCCAACGAATTGCGTCTTTTCAGCATTAACGAAGCAGGTCTTCAGATTGGCGAGCGCTTGGCAGGACAGGAAGGTCTGCTGGGCGGCAGGCCGACCCGAAAGACATCGAAAGCGCCCACTTTGGGCAATGGCGTCGGCAACATCGACACCAGCGATCCATCCCCTGCCTAGGTGCCTTTCGATGACTTCCCCCGATCATCGCCCCTCCACCGAAGAACAAACCGCCGACGCCGCGCGCGATCTGGCCGATCTCAAACGACAAGCCGATGAAGCCCGCGCCGAAGTCACCGAGGCGCGTGCCCATCTTGCCCAGCTGCATTTGCAGATCGAAGCGGTCGAACACCATCTCGACAACAGCGAGGCCATGCAGCTGCTGGAAGCGAACGAAAATCTGGTGTTGTCCACGTTGCGCGCGCAGATCGAAGCGGACACGTGTGCGGAGACTCTGAAACAGGTTTCCCATTCCGCCCAGTTGGATACACTGACTGAGCTGCCCAACCGCGAACTTCTGCTCGACAGGTTCGCGCATGCGATCGCCATGACCCGGCGCCATGGCGGCCAGTTGGCGCTGCTGTTCGTCGACATGAACAACTTCAAGATGATCAACGACACCCTCGGCCATTCGGTTGGGGACCAAGTGCTGCAGCGCGCGGCTCAATGCCTGTCGTCCGTGGTCCGCGAAGCCGATACCGTCAGTCGTCATGGCGGCGATGAATTCCTGATTTTGCTGACGGGTCTCCAACATTCCACCGACACCATCACCGTGGCCCACAAGGTGATTTCCGCACTGGGAATGCCTTTCCGGATCGGAGAACACATTCTTCGCCTCACTGCGAGCATCGGTATCTGCGTGTATCCAGACCATGGGGATACCCCGCAATTACTGATCGAACGCGCCGACGCGGCCATGTACCGCGCGAAGCGCCTGGGCAGGGGCAGTTTTGTTTTTCA
>JANOXT010000106.1:0-10216 GCA_031418555.1 Lysobacterales bacterium
TACGCCGAAGCCGGCGGCGATGGCTTTGGCCAGCATCGATTTGCCGCAGCCCTGTACGCCGAGCAGCAGCAGGCCTTTGGGCGGGTCGAGGCCGGGCGGCGCGTTGCCTTCGACGAAGGCGCTGCGGCGCAGTTCGATCCAGCGCTTCACGCGCTTGGCGCCGATGACGTGGTCCAATTTCACCGGGTCGAATTCGTAGTGCAGATGGCCGCTGCGGTTGATCAGCTCGAACTTCAGTTTCGCAAGTTCGGGCAGGTCTTCGGGACCGAGTACGCCGTCGCGGAAAATCAGATGCCGCGCGATGCGGCGCGCATCGGTTTCGGACAGGCCTCGCAGGTTGCGCACGATCTGCTTCACCGCCTCCGCGTCCACTTCCACGCGCTTGCCGCCGTGCTCGCGCGCATACGCGGCGGCTTCGTCCTTGACTAGTTTCAGCAGCGCGTCGCTGGTGGGCAGGTTGGGGCGATAGCGCACGGCGTGCGCTTCCAGGTCGTCGGGCAGTTCGACCGTGTTGCCGACCAGCACCAGCACGTGCGGCAGGCAGTGGCGGCGCTGCAGGATGTCGCGAACCTGACGCTGGGTGCCGGCGTATTTCAGATAGGGCGCGAAATCGAGCAGCAGAAAGACGCTGCGCTGGTCGGACTTGTAGATCGCCTGCAGGGTGGCGCCGGCATCGGGCGCCACGTCGGCTTCGTCCTCGCGATCCATGTCGATGCGGCGCAGGCCTTCGGTGATCGACCAGCGGAACAGCGCGCGCCAGACATGCATCAACGATTGCCGGAACAGTTCAACCACCCGGGCTTCGTCCGGAGTCTCGATGACGATCAATGGCGTGTCGGCGCGGATCAGCGCGACAAGGTCCTGCAAGCCGCTCATGTGGGTCCGTGCGTGGGGGCCATGCCCGCAAAGCTCGACACGATAGCGTAGTGCTGGCCGGCAGCGTTCAGCGCTGTACGTCGGCGGGCGGGTCGTCCAGCGTGGCCAATGATGGGGGAAGTCCGGTCTCACCAGCGCCCACCCAAGCGACCTTGTCGGCCAGATAGCCGCGTATCGCCTGCAGGCCGGCCATCTGTTCGTCGATCTGGGCGATCTTGTCTTGCATGAAACGCATTTTGTCCTCGACGCTGAGGGTGTTGGCGTCGTAGCCGTCGATGGAGCGCTTGATCTCGGTCAGGGTGAACCCCAGGCGCTGCCCCAGCTTGATCATCCGCGCCCGTTCGACCAAGGCGTCGTCGTACTCGCGATAGTTGTTGTCGCCGTTGCGCAGCGGCGCAGGCAGCAGACCGCGACGTTCGTAGAAGCGCACGGTGTGGCGGCTGAGGCCAGTAGCAGATTCGAAGGCTTTGATCCGCATGGCGGGACTTGACTGTAGACAGGCGTCGATAGTTTAGAGTCCAGATTCTTCATCGCAACCCACAGGACTTCCGCATGCGCAGCGACACCGTACTGATCACCGGCGCATCCACGGGCATCGGACGCAGCACGGCCCTGCATCTGGCGGCGCAGGGCTACACGGTGTTCGCCGGTATCCGTCGCGAGGCCGACGGCGCGGCGCTGGTGGCTGCGGCGCCTGCCGCTGTGGTATCGCGGATCGTCCCGGTGCTGTTGGACGTGACCCGCGACCAGGACATCCAGCGCGCATTGGCGCAGGTGGCGGCGCACAGTTCCGATGGCCTGTATGCGCTGATCAACAATGCGGGCTTCAACCTCAACGGTGCGTTCGAATACACCGGCGAGGCGGAAGCACGCGCGCTGATGGACACCAATTTTGTCGGGCTGGCGGCATTGAGCCGGGCGGCGCTGCCGCTGCTGCGGCGCTATGTCGAGCGTCACCCGGGGGCGACTTCAAAACTGGTCAACATCGGTTCGATCGGCAGTTACGTCGGCATTCCGTGGGAGGCGTACTACCACGCATCCAAGTTCGCGGTGCTCGGCCTGAGCGAGGCCATGCGCTACGAACTGTGGCCGCAGGGGATCCGGGTGGTGGCGGTGTGTCCGGGCGGGATCGTCACCGACTTCATGCCCAAGACCGAGGCCAGTCTCGCCGCCGCCGAAGCCGCGCTGCCTGCGGACGCGCCGCCCAACTATCGTGCCGGTCTGGTCAAGCTGCGGGCCGGGATCGGCATGGCGACGCGTTTCGGGTCGCCACCCGAGGCCGTGGCCAAGCGGATCGGCAAGGTGCTGGCCACGTCACGGCCGCGCCTGCGCTATCTGGTGGGCATGGATGCGCGGCTGATGCTTGGGCTGCGCCGGGTGCTGCCGGAAGCCTGGTTCCATGCGCTGATCCGCAGCCAGTTCACCGCCTGAGCCTGGAGATCGCGACGCGGCGCCATGCGGGTTGTCCGGCCGGCGGCGGGTGATAAGCTGCGGGCTCTTCAATGCGGAGGTGCCGATGAAAACGGTTCTGGTCGCGACTTCGAAGGGCGGGGTGGGTAAAACCACCATCGCCACGCATCTCGCCGCGCAGGCTGCTTTGGACGGCCATCGCACCGTCCTGGTCGACGCCGATCCGCAGGGGTCGTCGACCCGCTGGGCCGAGCGCCGGTCCGATCTGGAAACCGCGGTGCTGCCGATCGACGGCACCCGCAGGACTTGGCTCAAACAGATTCCCGACGACGTGCAGCGCACCATCATCGATGCGCCCGCCGGCGCCACCGTCGACAGCCTTGAATCGTTTCTCGAACACGCTGACGCGCTGATCGTGCCGGTGCTGCCGTCGACGCTGGATATCGACGCCACCGTGCCCTTCCTCAACGCCATCGCCAAACACCCACGCGTGCGTCGCGGCCAGCTGCGGGTGGGCCTGGTCGGTAACCGCCTCAAGCCGTGGACGAACGCCTCACAGCAGGCGGTTGAGCTGCTGCAGCAGTGGCCATATCCGGTGGTCGCGCAGCTGCGCGACAGCCAGGCCTACGTGATGCTGGTCGGCCTGGGCCGCAGCCTGTTCGATTACCACTCGCAGCAGGTGCGCGAACACCAGGAAGACTGGGCGCCGCTGTTGAAGTGGTTGAAGAAAACGTAGCCGCCGATAGCCCCTGCAGCAACCCTGTAGGAGCGGCGTAAGCCGCGATAGACCGCACAGTTTCTTCTCAGCCTATCGCGGCTTGCGCCGCTCCTACAAAGGCGGCGAGCGAGATTTGATGCGGTTACTTCGCCGGCAACACACCGGCATCGCGCAGCAACTGCTTACCCAGCGCGATGCGTTTCTCGCGGCCATCCACAGCTGCTTTCAATTCCACGCCCAGCGCAAAGCTCGCAGCGGGTGCTTTGCCGCCTTCCACCCAGCCGATCCACCACGCGTTGCCCTCAAGGGTGCCGGTCTTGCCGTAGACGCGGCGACTGCCGATGGTCTCGTCCAGCATCGCCGCCTTCACCGCAGCAATGGTCTTGGCCGAGAACGGCAGGTCGTTGCGGCGCAGGCGCTCGACGAACTCAAGCTGTTGATGGCCGGTCACGGTGAGCACGCCGTCGAGCCAGGCCTTGGCCGGAACTTCGCCGATGCGGCCATTTCCATAGCCCGCGCGTATTACCCACGCCGCCAGCCGGTCGTGGCCGATGCGGTCGGCGAGCGTGCCGAAGTAGTTTTCACTGGAGCTCTGCATCGCTTCGCGCAGCGCCATGTCTTTCTCCCACTCGGGCTGCTTCGGATAGCGCTTGCCGTCCCAGGGCACGACCTCGCCGGCGCCGCGCAGCGTGCCGGTCTCCAGCGCGACCAACGCCAGGAAGACCTTGAAGGTGGAGGCCGGCCGCAGCGGCATCGCGGCGCGGTCGGCGCCGTGCAGCACCTGCGGGGTGCCGCCGTCGTGCTGCAGCAGCCACATCCCGGCATGACCGTAGTTGGCGAAGCGCATCGCGATCGTCGTGGTCTTTGCGACGGCCGGCTTCGGTGCGGTCGGCTTCGGGGTGGCCGGCTTCGAGATGGCCGGCTTCGATGTGGATGGAGCCGCCGGTACCGCCAGCGGAGCCAGGCAAAGCGTCGCCAGGAAGGCGGCGAGGAGTATTTGCGGGCGGGTGTTGCGCGACATGGACGGTTCCAGTGGATGGGTGAGGCCACAGTGTGGCGAGCGCGCCGTACCGTCTCCAACAGCGAGTATCGCTTCGCATGTCACTGCTGTAACGTCCGTCACCGCGCCGTCCAGCGCGTGCCAGACTTGGCCGATGAAGCAAAGCCGTGCCGCATCCGATTTGAAACACGCCCGCATCGATATCGAACTCGCTGCGCCCGCCGGCGTGCAGGGTAAACCGGTGCGTCACCAGTCGCTGTGGATCCTGCTGCGGCTGTGGCTGGCGGCGCAATCGGGCGACGGTTCGGGCTGGCTGCGCGAGACCCAACTGCGCGAGCAGTTCGCCAACGCGCGCAACCTGCGCATGGTGATCAGCCGCGCGTATTCGGATTTCGCGCGCTGGGGCCTGCGCGTGGGCTGGGGCACCGACCGCAGCCGCGACCCTGACCTGCTGCCGCTGGCGGGGCGCAACCGCGGGCCGTACTGGTTGGCCGAAGGCGAAGCCGCGCGGCTGCAGATCTGCCTGCACGGTATGCCCGCCGGCATCGACGCGGTGATCGCCTGGCTCGGCACGCCCGACGCGCCGCGCGCCGCGGTACTGGACGATGTCAGCAGCGCCAGCCCGGCGTACTGGCACGCCTGGGCCGGCGCGCGCCGCGACATGCTCGATGGCCGGCTGATCATGGACCGCGACCGTGGTGCGCTGGCGGGCTATCGTCGCGCGCAGACGCTGGCGCCTGATCCGTGGCTGCAGGCGATGGCGCTGCTGCAGCAGGCGATGGTGTGGCGCCGCGCCGGGAACGCCGACGCCGCGCGCGCGGTGCTGGCCGAACTGGACCGCCACTGGCACGACGAGCAGGCGCCCGAGCACGCGTGGCTGGGCGCGATGGCGGCGATCGTGCAGGCGTGGTGCGCCTACGCCGGGCGCGACCCGCAGGCGGCGCGGCAGATTCTGCGTCAGGCCACCGAAGACCCGCGCTGGACCGGCCTGTTCCAGTACCACCCGCGGGTGCGCAGCGAGCACGCGAACCTGCAGGCGCTGATCCATCGCGCCCTAGCGCTGGATGAGCGCGCTGAACTGGGTGAACGTACCGAGGCCGCGCGCACCGCACTGCGCTATTACAGGTTGGCGCTGTCGCTGGCGAACGAGGCCGAATTGTTCGATGCCGCGGCCTCGACCGCCAGCAATCTGGGCTGGTCGCTCTGGCTGTTCCAGCGCTGCGGCCTGGACGTGCCCAGCGACGACGGCCACCCGTTGACCTGGATCGCGCTCGCCGCTTGGCTCAGCGAGCGTCATGGCGTCGGCGGCGGCTGCTGGAATCTCATTTATCTGCTGCGCATGGTGCGCGGCGGCGGTGGCGACACCGCGCACCCGCGTGCCGATGCGTTCAGGCGCTGGCCGGTGATGTCGCCTGCGGAGTTCCGCGCGCTCATCGCGCCGGTCACGCTGTCGACGGAATGGCCGAGCTGGCTGGGGCTCGCGCTTTCGATGCAGGCCGATATCGACGCCGGTCGCGTGCAGCTGGATGCGCTGCAGCGCGCCAACATCCTGCTGGAAGTGGCGTGGTACGAAGCGCACGACGGCGATGCCCAACGCAGCGGCGAGGCCGCCGCGCGTCTCCGCCGCCGCCTGCGCGAGTTGACGCCCGCCGACCGGCTGTTTTTCCGCGATGCGCTGCGACGGCTGCCGGAGATGATGGGCTGAGTACTGCGTGATCCACTTTTCGTAGGAGCGACGGTTTTTAACAGCCGTATGGCTGGTCAAGTCGCGACCGCCTGCCGAAAGGAGGTCGATTGCCCATCGCGACTTCTGTCGCTCCTACAGGAGAGATGACAGGTGCGTCCCGAATCCCGAATTCCAGCCGTTCGCGTTAAGCTGCCCGACATCCCTTCGGCTGAAGACTGACGCGCACATGCGAACCCTGATCCTGCTCCGCCACGCCCATGCCGAACCCGTCAGCGACGGGCAAGCCGATGTCGATCGCGCGCTGTCCGCGGAGGGTCTTGCGGAAGCCGAGGCCGCCGGGCGCTGGCTGGCCGCACAGGGTCTGGCCGCCGACCGCGTGCTGTGTTCGCCCGCACGCCGCACGCGCGAAACCTTGGAGGCGGTGATCGGCAGTATCGGTTTTGTCGAGCAGCGGCTGGTCGATGCCATCTATGAGGCCACCGCCGGTGCGCTGGCCGAACTGGTCGATCACCATCATGATGTCGAGCGGCTGATGCTGGTGGGCCACAACCCCAGCCTGGAGCGCCTCGCCGCCCTGATGCACAGCGGCCAGTCCGGCGATTACCGCGGCATGCCGCCGGGTAGCGTCATGGTTCTGGATTTTCCGGCCGATGCCGCGGTGGAGCCCGGCGTCGCCAGCCTCTCCGCTTTCTGGTGGCCGTGAGCTTCGCCACCGTCTCCGCTTCCCTGTGCGTCTGTGCGCTGGCGGCGGCGACAAGCCTCGCTGCGCACGCCGCCGAGATCGACACGCAGCACACCAGGATCGGTTTCACCCTGAAAACCCGCTGGGGCCAAGTGCTGCGGGGGCGTTTCCCGGGCTACAGCGGCCGCATCGAGCGCCTCGATGAAAGCCGCGAACGCGTGCGGCTGCGGATGTCGGCGAAGGATGTCGAAATCGTCGATCACCCCAACTACACCGGCATGACGCGCGGACGCGGGTTTTTCGAGGCCGACCGGTTTGCCGAAGTCGAATTCGTTTCCGAACCTTACGCGCCGGCACTGGTGGCGGAAGGCGGCAAACTCGCCGGTCAACTGACGATCCGCGACGTGACCCGACGCGAAACCTTCACGGTCGAGCCCAGCACCTGCGCGCGCCCGGGCATCGACTGCGACGTGGTCGCCAACGGCAGCGTGCGCCGTACCGATTACGGCGTGGACCGCTGGGTGTTCGCGGTGTCCGACAGCGTGCGCTTCACCCTGCGGCTGCGCGTGCGTCAGGACGGCGAATGAAAGCGACGCGCGCGCTGCTGCTAGTGTTCCTGGCGTTGTCCCAGGCCGCCTGCACAAGCCTGTCGGCAAAGGATGAGGCGCGGGTGGAGACGCTGGTCGCCGCCGCGCGCAGCGCCAATACGCCCGGCATCGTGCGTGCCGTCTGCGGTCGCGACGACACCTGCGCGCGGCCGTCGCCGCTGCTTGATCTGGGTTTTCGCGCTGCAGGCCAGACACCGGTGCCGGTCGATTCAACAGGGGTCTCGACGACGGATGCGACCACGCCCGCAGTGTCGTTTCCGGATGCGCCGCCGCTTGCGCTGACCTCCGCGTCGCGGCGTCACGCGCCGCAGCATTACGCGTTGATACTCGACTATGGCCAGGATGCGCTGCTCGCGCGCCTGGATCTGATCCGCGGTGCGACCCGCAGCATCGATGTACAGACCTATATTTTCGACGAGGACGATGCCGGCCATCTGGTTCTCGACGAGCTGCTGCTCGCTGCGCGTCGGGGCGTCAAAGTGCGGCTGCTGGTCGACCAGCTCGCCGCGCTGCGCCGCATCGATACGCTGGCCGCGCTGGCGGGTGCGCATGCGAATTTCGATATGCGGCTCTACAACCCGGTGCTGGGGCGCGCGCGCATCAACTACCCGATGTATGCGCTGGCGTCGGCCTGCTGCTGGCGCAAGCTCAATCAGCGCATGCACAACAAGCTGATGCTGGTGGACGGGCGGGTGGCGATCACCGGCGGGCGCAACTACCAGAACGATTATTACGACTGGGACGCTACCTACAACTTCCGCGACCGCGACATCCTGGTCGCCGGTCCCGCGATCGCCGACATGACCGCGCACTTCAATCTGTTCTGGACTGCGCCGCGCAGCAAGCCGCTCACCCGGCTGGTGGATGTGGGCCGCCTGATCCTGCGCCAGGGCGTGCCCGCCGTGCAGCACCCGCAACCCGAACAGCCGCAGCGGATCGAACGCATCAGCCGCGACGCCGACGACGCCGCGCTGGTGCGCAGCCGGCTGGTCGACGCCGCGATCCCGGTGCGCAGCCTGCGCTACATCGGCGATGCGCCCGGAAAACATGCGGGCAAGGTGCAGACCGCCGAGACGCCGTCGCAGCTGCTGCGCGAACTGATCGTTTCCGCCGAGGATCGCGTGCTGCTGCAGACGCCGTATCTGGTGTTATCGAAACCCGCGCAGCGTTTGTTCACCGACCTGCAGCGGCGCGCATCGCCGCCGCGGGTCGTGGTGTCCACCAACAGCCTCGCCGCCACCGATGCCTTCATTCCATATGCGCTGTCGTACAAATACAAACGCCGCTATCTGCGCGATTTCAAGTTCGAGATCTACGAATTCAAACCGTTTCCGCAGGACGCGCCGATCGATGTGGACGCCACCGGCACCGTCGGCGTGGAATGGCACGCGGACGGTACCGCGGTGGTGCTGGGTTCTGGCGCGCAAGGCGCGGCCACGCAGGGGCTTGGCGCATCGGGCTCGGGACGCCGCCGCTCGCCCGACCGGCCGATCCCGCTGGCGCGCGAGTATTCGGTGCTGCGCTATTCCAAGCGCGGCGCCAACGAGCAGGTGCCGCTCCAGCGCGGCGGCGTGCGCTTCGGTCTGCATGCGAAATCGATGGTGATCGATGCGCGCGTCGCGGTGATCGGCACCCACAACTTCGATCCGCGCGGCGAGAACTACAACACCGAATCGGTGGTGGTGATCGAAGACCCCGCGTTCGCGCAGCTCTTGGCCGCCAGCATCGAACGCGACACCCAGCCCGCGAACGCCTGGATGATCGCGCGCCGCGACAAACCACCGGTGTTTGCGGGTCTTGAATTCTCGCTGGCGAAAGTCTCCGAGCTGCTGCCGCTGTTCGATTTCTGGCCGGTGCGCTACGCCACCAGCTACGAGTTCACGCCCGGACCGGACTGCCCGCAGCCGATCTCTCCGCGCGATCCGCATTTCCGCCGCTGCTACACGCCGGTGGGCGATTTCCCGGAGGTCGCGCCTGCGATCCGCCCGTTGACCCGGATCTTCACCGCTTTCGGCGCCGGGCTCGCGCCGATTCTGTAGGTCGCGCCCCGGCGCGACATTGCGACTGGTCCTTTGGATTGGGACATCGGCGAAACGACCTGCGCAAGATGGCCACTCGTCATATGCCTCTATGGCATTTGTATAGCGGAGTGACAGGCGAAGCGCTTGAGCACGCCTATGGCCACCAACGACGCAACAGCGTCGGGAAGGCATCTGCGAGACCGGTTTGGACTCCATTCCGACGCGAATCGCCCATCCAATCGCACAGTCAGGGTCCGCCAAGGCGCCTGACTGCCGACCGTTCGTCGGCTGATTATTCATCGAAAATCAATAAAATCAAAGCGTTAAGACTTTTTAAAAGGCGGGGTGACTTCCGGCATAGTTGCTTTGGTCAATAGGTGTTGTACTTTACCAGCACACCACTTCAGCAACACGAGAACGCCGCCATGACCACCCAGACCCAGACCACTGAATCCACCGTCCGCAGCAACGACAACGTCGTCGCCTTCGCCGCCAAGACCCACCACAGCTACCGCGCCCGCAGCTTCGGTATCGGCTACGGCAGCAGCAGCGGTTACGGCACCGACAAGCGCTACACCACCGACTGGGGCCAGCTCCGCTTCCGCTGCGCCTGATCAGATCCCGCCGCCTCGCCTTTTACCGCAACACCCGTCCGTCATTCCCCCGCACACCTCTTCAGGATGTTGTCCATGAACGCCACGCGCACCCATGCCACGCTCGCCCCGCGCACGCCGGTCACCGTGCCGTCGTGCGACGCGTCCGGCCTTCCGCTTACCCATGCCGACCGCTACCGCGAGCGCGATTTCGGCATCGGCTACGGCACCAGCAGCGGTTACGCGCTGGACAAGCGCTACACCAGCGATTGGGGCCAGGCCCGCTTCCACTGCCGCTGAACCGCCATCGCTCGACTGCGGTCATAGCACCGCCATCCGTGCCCCCCGCAGTCCGGCCGCAACGCGCATGTCCTCTCTCCCATGCGTCTGCGGCCGGACTGCCATCGGCGGGCTCGGTTATCCTGACGCGGTGAACACTCCCCAATCCCCCGCGCCGCGCCTGTTTCGCGGCAACAGCAGCCTCGTACACCTCAATGCGGCGTCGCACGACACCGCGATCCGGGCGTTGGGAATTGTATTCACCGAGGTTGGTCCGGATTACGTGCGCGCCACCATGCCGGTCGACATCCGCACCCGCCAGCCCTATGGCCTGCTGCACGG
>JANOXT010000107.1:0-2790 GCA_031418555.1 Lysobacterales bacterium
GCGGCGCAGGATCGCATGCAGCACCGCCAGCAGCCGGCGCAGCGCGAGCAGCGACTCGGGCGACGCGCCGACCGTCGTCAGCAGCGCAGGCATCAGCCGGTCGAGTCTTGCGCGGGCCGCGTCGGACAGGTCGCGCACGCCGGGCGAGCGCGCGAAATCGCGCAGCGCCTGATCGACGTCATCGCGCTGCGTGAAGCCGGCTTCGCGCAGCGGGTCGGCGTCGCCTGTCTGGCGTTCGCTGCCGCGTTCGCCGCCGTGCCCGGCGTCATCGCGCAGGCTGCGCCAGTAGGACACCAGCGCATGCGGCTGCGCTGTTCGCTCGCGCGTCGCCAGCAGCGCATCGAACTCCTGGGTCACCCGGTCGCGGTGCATCTGCAAGCTGCGCAGCAGCGACGCCCAGTCGGGCTCGCCCAGCCCCTGCGCAAGACGTTCGCGCGTCGGTGGATCGGCGGGCAGCTGCTGCGTCTGCGCATCGCGGAGCATTTGCAGCCGGTTTTCGAGCAGACGCAAAAAACGATATGCCGCCATCAATGCATCGCGGGTGTCTTCGGTCAGATGCCGCGCATCGCACAGCGCACGCAGCGCAGGCTGCAGGCGTCGCTCGCGCAGCGCAAGCTCGCGACCACCGCGGATCAGCTGCAGCGCCTGCGCCAGAAATTCGATTTCGCGGATGCCGCCCGGGCCGCGTTTGATGTCGTCGGCCATGTCCTTGCGCGCAACTTCGGCGGCGATGGTCGCCTTCATCTCGCGCAGACCGTCCAGCGCGCCGTAGTCAAGATAGCGCCGATAGACGAACGGCCGCAGCGTGTCGAGGAATCGCGCACCGGCATCGAGATCGCCTGCGACCGGACGCGCTTTCTGCCAGGCATAGCGCTCCCAGTCGCGGCCTTCGCGCTGGAAATACTGCTCCATCGCCGCGAACGACAGGGCAATGCGGCCGGCGGTGCCGAACGGCCGCAGACGCAGATCGACGCGATGGCAGAAGCCTTCGGCAGTGACTTCGTCGAGCAGCTTCGCCAGCTGTTGGCCCAGACGCGCGAAGTAGTCTTCCGCCGCGAGCGTGCGCGATCCCCGCCCCTCCTCGGGGCGACTATCGCCGTCGTGCTCGTAGGCGTAGACCAGATCGATGTCGGAGCTGAAATTCAGCTCGCCGCCCCCGAGCTTGCCGAGTGCGAACACCACCAGCCGCACCGGCCGCGCATCGATATCGCGCACGCTGCCGAAGCGCTGCGCAAATTCCTTTTCAAGCGCAGACAGGGCGCACTGCAGACAGTCTTCGGCCAACCGCGTGGTCGCCGCCAGCGTTTCGTCGAGGGTGTCGAGCCCGTGGATATCGCGCCAGATCAAACGCACCGATTCGGCTTGACGATAGCGGCGCAGCAACGTCGGCCAATCGGCGCGATGTTCGGCGGCCAGTATCGGCGTCGGATTCGGCATTGCACCTTCGTCGGCCAGCAGTGCCGGCAACAGCGCCGGCTGACGCAGGCAGACCTCCACAGCGAAGTCGCTGGCCAGCGCCAGCGCGCGAATGCGTGCGTCAACCTCCGCACCCTCCGGCAGATCCACCTGCGCGGCCCGCAGGCGTGCCAGCGCGCGATCCACAGCCGCAGTCTTCAGTATTTCAGCGTGATCCATGCGCGGATTCTGGCATCCCCACGCGTGTTCGGCCGGATCCAAAAAGCCCAGGCAATAAAAAGCCCGCCCCGGTCGAACCGGTAACGGGCTTGCTCCCTCCCCCACGTCGGGATGCCGATTCACTGTGAAGGAATCGTTATGTCAACGCACGCTGCACTGCAAAAAAGAACCCAGGAGTTCAGAAAATCTTTCGCAGCCGGACGGGTCGGGTCCGATGCAGGCAAGTCATTGATATCGTCCACTATGCATTTTCGCGGACGCCCGGACGCCCGACGATTTACTCGAACGCAATGACGTAAGGTCGCCCTCTGCACCACGCATGTCTCCGGAGCCCCTGTTGACTCACGCACCTCATCCCGAAACCTCTGAGGAGGCGCGGGTCATCCTGCCGATGCCGCCACAGGCGCCACCCGCCAGAACCCGGGTCTGGGAACGCAGGCTTGCCGCGTGGGTGCTGCGTGCCGCCGGCTGGCAGATGCGCGGCGCATTGGCGGATCTTCCCAAAGCGGTGCTGATCGCCGCGCCGCACTCGTCCAACTGGGACGGCATCTGGATCTATCTCGCGGCGACGGCGATGGGCTTGGATATCAGCATTCTGGGCAAGGAAGTCCTGTTCAGGATTCCGGTGCTCAATGTCATCCTGCGGCGCTATGGCGGCATCCCGGCGGTCGCCGCTGCGGGCGACACGATGTTCGATCAAACGGTTCGACTGCTGCGGCAGCGTGATCGTTGCTGGGTCGGCATCGCACCGGAAGGCACCCGCACCCAGGTCGCGCGTTGGCGGATCGGATTCTGGAAGATCGCACGCGCGGCAGAGGTGCCGATCGTGCCGGTGTATCTGCATTACCCGGACAAAGTGATCGGGGTGATGCCCGCCTTCAACACCACCGACGACATGCAGGCCGATATCGCACAGCTGCGCGAACGCTATCGGCCTTGGCAGGGCAAGCATCACGGCGTGTGAAAGCCGGATCTCTGCGATCAAAAAATACTGTCATCCAGAACGAGGGCGATGGCCGAGGAGGGATCTGCTTGTGGCCCGTGATACCGCAAAAATAGGTCCCTCCACCCGCTGCGCGGGCATTCGGGATGACAGCTCGTTTTTTGCGTTCGCTGTTGAGGAGCCTTTTGAACAGGCCGTCAATCCGGCCGCGG
>JANOXT010000108.1:0-2204 GCA_031418555.1 Lysobacterales bacterium
GGCGGCGGTCTGTCGCTGGGCGCGCTGACCGAACGCGATTGTGAATTGATCGCGGTCGCCGCGCAGCTCAACGCCGACTTCATCGCGGTGAGCTTTTGCCGCAACGCCGCCGACATGAACGAAGCACGTCGTATTGCGCGCGCCGCCGGCAGCGCCGCTGCGCTGGTCGCCAAGATCGAACGCGCCGAAGCGATCGAGAATCTGGTCGAAATCGTCGACGCCAGCGATGTGGTAATGGTCGCGCGCGGCGATCTGGGCGTGGAAATCGGCGATGCCGAACTGCCCGGCCTGCAGAAGAAAATCATCCGCGTCGCATTGGAACGCGACAAAGTGGTGATCACCGCCACGCAGATGCTGCAGTCGATGGTCAGCAGCCCGATTCCCACGCGCGCCGAAGTGCTCGATGTCGCCAATGCGGTCATCGACGGCACCGACGCGGTGATGCTGTCGCAGGAAAGCGCGGCCGGCATGTATCCGGTCAAAGCGGTCGAAGCGCTGGTCCGCATCTGTCTGGGCGCGGAACGCCAATTCGTACACGACACCGATTTCGAATCCGCCCCGCGCAATCTGCAGCGCGCCGATCAGGCCATCGCGATGACCGCGATGTTCCTCACCGAACACATCGGCGTCGGCGCGATCGTGGCGATGACCGAATCCGGCGGCACAGCACGCTTTCTGTCGCGTTTCCGCGGCAGGGCGCCGATTTTCGCCTTCGCCCGCGACGGCGGCGCGCGCCGGCGCATGGCGATGATGCGCGACGTATTCCCGATGGACTACGACAGCCGCGGCCAGACCCCGCGCCAGGCCGCCCGCGGCAGCATCCGCAAGCTGGTCGAAGCCAACCTGCTCAAAACCGGCGACCGCGTGGTGTTCACCAGCGGCGAGCATATGGAAACCCACGGCGCCACCAACACGTTGCGGTTGCTGCAGGTCGGCGAAGACGGGATGGCGGAGGGGTTGGGGGAGTTGTGAGAAAACAATAGAGCCCGACCGACAGGAGGTTGCATGTTCGAATCGAAAACGTTGTTCGTCGTTGGAGCTGGAGCGAGATCTCGTAGGGTGGGCTTCATGCCCACCACCATGAATCTGGAATCACCGCAACAGTGATCGGCACACTGCTGTTTTGCTTCGATCATTGTTTGCGGCGGTGGAGGCGTTGGTTGGATGGTGGGCATGAAGCCCACCCTACGCTTGGCTGGACGGCTGTCGAAACCGCGGAAGCGACGAGGCAAAAAACCACATCATCAGGAATGCCGCGATGGAAGATCTCTTGGGGATGCTGGGCCGGCCGCTGCTGATGCTGGCGCGCTTCGTGCTGTGGCTGGCGTGGGATCTGTGCCTGCACCGCATTCCGTGGTGGATCGGCTGGCCGATCTGCCGGGCGGTCGCCTTCGGGCGCTTCCCGCATTCGGGTTGGAACCAATACGAGGCGTCCGGTTTCGGCGAAGCGCTGATTGTCTGTGGAGTGGGTTTGGCGATGCTGGCGGGCGCATGCGCATGGCTGTATTCGAGATTCCCCGTAGCATGAGCGTCCGCTTCCGGGTATGCGCACCATGAATTCCTATTTCATCGCCGCCGCCGTACTCGCATCCGTCGTGGGCCTGATGCATTCCATACTCGGCGAGATCATGATCTTCCGGCGGATGCGCAAGCCGGGTCGCATCATTCCCTCCGATGGCGGCATGTTGCTGCTCGGGTCGAACGTGCGCATTCTGTGGGCGAGCTGGCATGCGTTGACGGTGCTGGGGTGGGGCATGGCGGCGATGCTTGTCCGGTTATCGCTGCCAGCCTCGCGCGCTGTCGGCGACGGCATCATCGAACAATCCATCGCGATTTCGATGCTTGCCAGTTCGGTACTGGTGCTGATCGCAACGAAGGCGCGGCATCCCGGCTGGATCGGTCTGCTCGGCGTTGCGGTGCTGGTATGGCTGGGTCGGCTGGCGTGAAGGCACAGCGATGAAGACATCCCCATGAAGATCGACAACATTCCCTTCGGCATCACCGACTGGTCCGCGATCGCGCGCACCGAGCATGCGGGCGACACCGGCATCGCGTATTGGCGCACGCAGCGGTTCGGCGAACTCCGCGTGCGGATGGTCGAGTACTCGCCGGGCTATCTTGCCGATCACTGGTGCGAAAAAGGGCATGTGCTGCTGTGTCTCGCAGGCGAACTGCGCACCGGATTGGCCGACGGCCGCGTGTTC
>JANOXT010000109.1:0-2239 GCA_031418555.1 Lysobacterales bacterium
TCGAAGACGGCCGCCTCGACCGCGAAGACAATCCGCTGAAGCATGCCCCACACACCGCCAACGTCATCGGCGCCAGCGAATGGACGCATGCGTATCCGCGCGAACTCGCCGCGTTTCCGCTCACCAGCCTGCGCCTGCAGAAATACTGGCCGCCGGTGGCGCGCGTCGACAACGTCTACGGCGACAAGAACATCATGTGCGCCTGCATTCCGGTGGATGCGTACAGGGAAGACGCCGAGGCCTGACGCCTGCATCTGCGGCCAAAAAAAAAGACGGCGGAGTGTCTCGCCGTCTTTTTATCGATCAAACCGAAGGGAACCTTATCGGTCGATCGGATCGATCGGCGCTGGTTCGATCACAGTCGAACACTTCTTGCACTGGAACGAAGCGCCACCCCAGATCGTACCGTTGACGGTACCGATCAGCGCATAAGGCCCGGTGATGACCGCCCAGGCAGAAGCGCCATAGACGGCTTTGCAGTACTGGTCCGTTGCGTGAAACGCCACGTAGTAGTGCGGGTTGGCGACATTGGTGGGTACGACGTGCGTAGACCACCAGTTGCTGAGATAGGTGGAGTTGAGGTATTGGCCGGGGCCGACATTCACTACCGACCCGGGATAGCACGGGGGTACCGCCTGGGCAGTGGACACCACACCTAACGCCAGCACCATCGACAACAGGAAACGTTTCATCGGTTGACTCCTTGTTGGACCAGTCTGTTGATTTCCGGATGGCGCCGCCATGCGCGACGCCGGACCGGAGTCTAGGCGCGGAGCAATTCCGCCAACAGGAGGTGTGCCATCGATTCGGGGCCGAAACAGCCAAAACGACCCGGGATCGTCCCGGAAAAGTCGCGGAATCGCCCCTTTTCAGCGTTTAGCGCAGCATCAATATCCGGTTCGGATATCGCAGCAGCAACCGTTCTGCGCGACCAAGCACGGTCCGGGCAGAACAGAGTTCAGCCTTGGAACGGCGACTGCACGGCCGCATCGTGCGCGCGGCGTCGGCCCCTGCGCCACACCAGCATGCGATTGTTGGCCGGCATCGCGATATCCGCGACCCGCCACAGACCGATGCCTTCGGCCAACGCATGCACCGCCTCAATGTCGCGGATGCCCGAGCGCGGATCGCGCGCTTTCAGCGACGCGTCGAATTCGCGGTTGCTGTCGCTGCTGAAATTCCCGTGCTCGTTGAAGGGCCCATAGACCGTCAGCATTGCATCGTCCGTCATTGCCATCGGCAGACCGGCGAACAGCGCCTGCACTTCGGGCCACCCCATGATGTGCAGGGTGTTCGCGCTGAACACTGCGTCGTAGCGCGAAGACAGCGGCGGCGCGAGCCCCGGCTGCGGCAACAGCATCGCCTGCAGCGCGAGCGGCGGCGGCGTGTTCGCAAGCCCTGTGTCGTCCAACCACAGCCGGATGCCGGGCAGCGCATCCACGTGATCCGAACACTGCCAGCCCAGCCACGGCATCCCCGCTGCGAAGTGCACCGCATGCTGCCCGGTGCCGCTGCCGATCTCCAGCACCGCGCGGCGATCAAAGAAATATTTGCGCAGCACCGCAAGAATCGCCGCCTGATTGCGTTCGCAGCTGGGCGAAAACGGCTTGTCGGTCATCGCGATGTCCTGCCTTTCCAAGAAGCGGGCACAGCAGCTATCAGCAAGGCCGCGAGGGCGTGCACAGTTCAATCAGCAATGCCGCGTGGGCGGGGACCGCGAGGGTTTCGCCCAACGCGACCGGCGTGCCGGTGAGCGCATCGCGTGCGGAGGAAGCATCCTTCAGGCCTTCAGCGAAACGATCCAGACGCAGTTCGCCCGGCTTGTCGTTGCGGCCCAGTACGACCATCACACGCTGCGCGCCGTCGTCGCGGAAGTAGACGTACAGACCGTCGCGCGGGACATAGTGGATCAAGCGGCCTTTATGCACTGCGGTCGCGGTCTTGCGCCAGTTCAGCAGCGTGCGCAACCAGCGCTGCGCTTCGGCCTGACGCGCTGAAAGCCCGGCGCCGGTGAACGCATTCACGCGGTCGCCGGCCCAGCCGCCGGGGAAGTCGCGGCGGATGGTGGCGTCGTCCCGCTGTGCCGGACTGGTCATCAGCACTTCAGTGCCATAGTAGAACTGTGGAATGCGCGGCACGGTCGCCAGATACAGCAGAGCCGTCTTGTAGGCATCCAGGTTTTCGCCGAGCGCGCTGTACAGCCGCGGCATGTCGTGATTGCCTTCGAACGCCACCAGCG
>JANOXT010000110.1:0-8505 GCA_031418555.1 Lysobacterales bacterium
CCGGTGTAGTGGAAGCCCATTTCCTCGAACAGCGTGGACGGCACGAACATGCCCTTCCAGTGTTCTTCCCAGCGGCGCACGAAGCGCGCGGTGCTGCTGGTGCGCTTGTCGCCGAGCAGTTTCTTGCCGCTTTCGCGCAGCGCGTTGAGCGTGCGGCTGCCGGTCATGCGGCCAAGCATTTTGGTCAACCCGCCGACATTTTCGCTGATCGACATCTGGTTGTCGTTGAGAATCACCAGCACGTTGGGTTCGGAATCCATGCCGCCGCCATGATTCAGCGCTTCATAGACCATGCCGGCGGTCATTGCGCCATCGCCGATCACCGCCACCATGCGACGATCATTGCCCATATGCGCAGCCGCGATGGCCATGCCCAGCGCGGCCGATACCGAAGTCGATGAATGACCTACGCCGAAGGTGTCGTACTCGCTTTCCTCGCGCTTCGGAAACGGCGCCACGCCGTCTTTCTGCTTGACCGTGTGAATGGTGTCGCGACGGCCGGTGAGGATCTTGTGCGGGTAGGTCTGATGGCCGACATCCCAGACAATGCGATCGCTCGGCGTGTCGTAGAGATAGTGCAAGGCGACGGTGAGTTCGATCACGCCGAGGCCCGCGCCGAAATGTCCACCGCTCTTGCCCACCGATTCGATCAGATAGGCGCGCAACTCATCGGCGATGGCGGGCAGCTCTTCTTCGCCGAACTGGCGAAGATCGGCCGGAAACTGGATGCGGGAGAGGCGCGGATAACGAGCGCCGTCGATGGGAGAGAGTGGGGCGGAGGGGGCCATCCCGATATTGTCCTCCGTTCTCCCGCAGTGCGGCAAGGAAACCGAGTGGGCCGGTTCAGCGCCCGCGCAGACGATCCAGCAAACCGCCGGACTTGGCCGACTCCGACGGGGCCGCGCCATCGCCGGCCTGCCCGGCAAAACCGGTGGCGAGATTGGCATTGATGAAGTCGACGACATCCGCGGCTGGCACGCTGCTGGAGGCAGCGATTTCGGCGATGGTCGAGGGGCCTTTCATCATTGCGGTGGCGATACGGAAATGGCGCGGATACTCGCGTTCGGTTTCCGGCCATTTGCCCAGCACGAAACGACCTTCCGGGTTGAAGCCGGGCAACAGCTTGCCTTCCCCAGCCAGCAGGCCGCCGAGCCACTGCAGACGCGAGAGCGGTAGTGGCGCAGCGTGTTCGGCGATGGCGGTCTGCCAGGCGCGTTCGTCAAGCTGCTCGAAATCGCGCAGGCCGACATTGGCGACGAAGTATTCAACCAGCGGTTTGAGCGTGGACGGGCCGTGATAGTGGCGCTGACTGAAGTCGATGAGCAGTTCCGGCCCGCTGCCGCCCTGATAGCGGGCGCGGCCGGTTAGCGCTCCGGGCCGGAGCCAGTGTGCGAACGCGGTGCTGCGAGTGGCTTGGGCAACCGGCTCTTCCGCAGATAGAACAGCGGCGATAGTTGTCGCCTTCACGGAGGTAGCCGGTGGGGCGGGTAAGACGGATGCAGGTGCAGGCTCGGGCGTAGCAGGCGTTGGGATTGGCTGCGCCTGTGGAATGGCAGTGGTCAACGATACGACCGGCGTGGGGTCAACAGGTGCCGGCGGAGGCTCGGCAACACTCACCGCTGAGGAAAGAGCGGTCGCGGCTGGAGGTGCGGGCGGCGCCACGTGGGTGATGGTTGGCCAGGATGTTGGCTGCTGCGTTTGCGCCGCTGCCGGCTCGCCGTCGATTTCGCCAAGGATGGTGCCGAGCTGGCGTGCGTCGAACGGACGCAACAGCAGGAAATCGGCCTGGGTGCGCGGTGCGGAGGTGAGGCCGATGACCTGTTTGCCGGCAGCGTGCAGCCGCAGCCAGCTCATCGGACCATACATGCTGTCCATATCGACGATCACGTAGTCGGCATCGCTCTCACCGACCATTGTCCAGCGGCCGAGGCGTTCGTTGACTTCGCTGAAGACCGCCTTCAAGGCGACCTCAGTGGCTTGATCCATCCCCGTCAGGCCTAGCGTGAGCGACATGTTTTCAGCCCGTTGCGTAAACCACGCAGTGTCGCCAAGCCGGTTTTTTCCGTCAACGCGCGTGATGCGGCGGTTTCTTACCTTCTGCGTCAGTTTGTGGCTGCGACAGCGACCCAAGTCCGCATGGAATGCGACGGTCGACCGGAATCGCATCTTCGCTGCATTTCATGAGCGCATTCGTATAGCGTCTTTCATATAGCGTCTTTCAGAAACCGAACCCAATGGAAGGTCGCCATCAGCGACCACGGCATTCAGCCGACGATCGAAGTGCCGCGAGGATTCTTCGGCAAATGCGTTTTCAGGAACGCCATCTGATCCGCAAGAATATTCCGGTTGCTCAGAATCAGATGTTCGATCCAACTCGGCCGGTAGGGCACCGCAAGCAGGGGCATTGATGCTTGCTGCGGGGTGCGTCCGCCCTTGCGCGAGTTGCAGTGGAAACAGGCCGATACCACGTTCTCCCACGTGTCGCGACCGCCGCGGGAAAGCGGCAATACGTGATCGCGGGTCAACAGTTGGCGGCTGAAACGCTTGCCGCAATACAGGCACAGATGCTGATCGCGCGCGAACAGCGCCGGATTGCTCAGAGCCGGCGTGGGCGCCAATGCATGCGCGCGCGCATGGCCGCGCGCCGCGACGATCGGATGCAGTTCCAGCACGCTGCGTTCGCCGGTCGCGCGGCTGGTGCCGCCATGCACGCTCAGGCAGGGGTCGCCAAGCGTCCAGGCCACCGCGCCGCGCGCATAAAGACAAGCCGCATCCTGCCAGCTGATCCAGTTCAATATGCGGCCGTGCGCATCCAGCGACAGCAGGCGCACAGCATCGAGTCTTGCGGTCATCGCGCCAGAAGCATGTTCGGCGCAGGTGTCGATCAGGATGTCATCGGCGACAGCGATGACCGGGGCACGATCGGCAGCCCGGTCAGAGATCCTGTTCGGGGGAGCCCCCGCGAGGATCAGGCGCAACGCTGGTGTGTCGGCCTCCATATGGAGACCGAGCATACCCGCTTTCCGTGATATTTGTCGCCGCCGCCGACGGTGCCGGCGGCGGGGCGATATCAGTCGCCGAAGGCCTCGGCGGGGAGCGTCATCAACGACGCAGCCCCGCTTGCGATCGACTCGACGTGCGTGCGGGTGCGTGGCAGCAAACGCGCGAAGTAAAAGCGTGCCGTTTCCCGCTTGGCGTCCTTGAACGCCTGCGATTGCGACGAAGCGTCCGCCGCCGCAACGCTGCGCGCCCACCAGTAAGCCAGCGCCGCATAGCCGGAATAAAACAGATAGTCCCAAGCCGCCGCGCCGATCTCGTCGGGATTGCCGGCAGCGCGTTGACCGATCATCTGCGTGACTTCGCGCCATTCGTGCGCCAGCGCGCGCAGCGGTGCGACAAACTCGTCGAGCGAATCGTTGTCGGCCTGCGCCGCGCAGAATGCGTCGATCATCCCAAGGAACACGTGCAGACCCGCACCCTTGAGCTGCATCACCTTGCGGCCCATCAGGTCCAGCGCCTGGATACCGGTGGTGCCCTCGTACAGCGTGGTGATGCGTGCGTCGCGCGCAAGCTGCTCCATGCCCCATTCCTGGATGTAGCCGTGGCCGCCGAAACACTGCAGCGCGTGATACGTGCACTCGATCGCCCATTCGGTCATGCAGGCTTTGATGATCGGGGTGAGAAACCCCAACAGCGCATCGGCCTGCGCGCGCTCGGCGTCGTCCTTGCCGTGATCGACGATATCCAGCAACAGACCGGCCTGATACCCGAGCAGGCGGCTGCCTTCGATCAGCGCCTTCTGGGTCAGCAGCATGCGCCGCACGTCGGGATGCACGATGATCGGATCAGCAGGTTTTTCCGGGAATTTGGCGCCGGACAGCGCGCGCATCTGCAGGCGGTCGCGGGCATAGCGCAGCGCATTCTGATACGCGCGCTCCGACAACCCCAGCCCCTGCAGGCCCACGCCCAGGCGCGCACCATTCATCATCACGAACATCGCCATCAGGCCTTTGTGCGGCTTGCCGATCAGCGTGCCCGCCGCGCCGTCGAAATTCATCACGCAGGTGGCCGAACCGTGGATGCCCATCTTGTGCTCGATCGCACCGCAGCGCACTGCGTTGGGTTCGCCCAGCGAGCCGTCCGCATTGACCTTGATCTTCGGCACGATGAACATCGAAATCCCCTTGCTACCTGCGGGTGCGTCAGGCAGCCGCGCCAACACCAGATGCACGATGTTTTCGGTCATGTCGTGTTCGCCGGCGGTGATGAAAATCTTGGTGCCGGTGATGGTGTAGTAGCCGTCCGGATGCAGTTCGGCGCGGGTTTTCAGCAGGCCCAGATCGGTGCCGCAGTGCGATTCGGTCAAACACATGGTCCCGGTCCAGCGGCCGTCCACCATCGGGGTCAGAAATGCCTGTTTCTGCCACTCTTCGCCATGATGCAGCAGCGCCTCGGTGGCGCCGTGCGACAGCAGCGGGAAGTTGCCCCACGCCAGATTCGCGGCGTTTACCATTTCCTTCATCGCAGTGCCCAGGGTGTGCGGCATGCCCTGGCCGCCGTACTCCACCGGCGACTCCAGCCCTGTCCAGCCACCTTCGGCGAACTGCGCATACGCTTCCTTGAAACCAGGCGTCGTGGTGACTTGGCCGGTTCCCTTGTCGTATGTGGCGCCGTGGGTATCGCCAATGCGGTTGAGCGGCGCTAGCACCGTTTCGGCGAAGCGCGCGCTTTCTTCCAGCACCGCATCGATGAGTTCGCGGTTGGCGTCTGCAAAGCCGAGTCTGGAGAAAGTGCGTTCGCTGTCGAGGACGTCGAACAATGCAAAACGGATGTCGGCGAGCGGGGCTTTATAAGTGTTCATGCGGGCTCGTGAATTGAGAGTCAAGGATGGAAGATAGAGAAAGGGAAGGGATGAGCGATGCGCTGCCGGCAGCAGGCGTTACGCAAAAGATTTCAAGATCAGCCGATGCGACCCGACCGTTTAAGATGCCGCATCGCCGGTGCCTCGACCTTCAGCGCAACACGCCCGGAAGACCGGGGACCGGGCTCAGTGCGCTGTTGCGCTTGACCTTGTAGTCGCGCACTTTGCGATCTTTTGCGGCGGCGCCGATCGTGCCTTCGAGTCTGTAATCAAGACCGCGCCGGTCGGCGAGGGCATCGGCGATGACAATGCGCGCCGCCGCACTCGGCGCCACGGTGACGACAGCGACATCCGCCGATTCCGGCCCTACCGTCAACGCAGGCGAAGCCAGCAATTCACCCGCCACTTCAGTGCCGGTGCGGAGCGTCAGCGCGACGCGGTCGAAGCGCATCGGCACGCTGCTGAAATTCTGCAGCCGCAGCGCGACGGTCCATTGGCCGTCGGTACCCACGGTGAGTTCCTGGATGCTGGCCGTGGGCTCGGACACCCGCTTGACCGGGCCGGTGGCGCATCCGGCCAACGCCAACAGGCACAGCGTCAGGGTTGCCGTGACCGCCGCATTCAACCGCATCACCCACTGCTGCCGCATCGCGCGCTCCAAAGATATTCGAGACCACAATACTAGCGCGAGACCATACCTGCCCGTACGTCCGGTGGCGTCGCGACCAGTCATCGGGTCATCGGAGGTTGCGCTGCCGGGGTCAACGCAACGGTGCGCTGACGATCAGGGTGTCGAGTCGATAGCCCATGGCAGTGGCCCGGGCCTTGAGCGCTTCCAGCTGCGCCCGAGGCATATCGGGGTTCCGCGACAGGATCCACAGGTATTCGCGTCCGGGCTCACCGACGATGGCCCACTGATAGTCCGGGTCGACCGCGATCACCCAGTAGTCGGCCCAGGTCAGCGGCAGCCACGACAGCCAATCGGGTGCGAACCGCACTTCCAGCTTCCCGGCGTGATCGGCGTCGCGGCGCGCTACGCCATCGACCGCGTCGATCTCGCCATCGTCGTTGCGGCAGCTGTTGCGCACCCCGACCAGACCGTCGTCGCGAAGCGTGTATTGGGCCGTCACATCGCCCACGCACTTGCGCTGGAAAAACATCGGCAGACGGGCGATTTCATGCCATTGCCCGGCATAGCGGGTGATATCGAGCGTCTCGACCGAGGTCACTTCGGCAGCCGTGGCGGGCAGTGCCAGCACGGCGGATAACAACAGCGCGAACCGATACATGCGACCCCCTGCGATGCGCAACCCGGATAGGGCGTGCCGATCATAGCCGGCAAACCTTAAAAAGCCGTTGGGCGCCGCGACGGTAAATCATTGTTTCGCGGTCAAACCTGCGTGCATGCGATTTTTAGTATTCAAACCAGCCTCTCAAGATCGTCAGCATTTAATGAAGGCGACAGATGCCGAGCAACAAAAAACCCGCAATCTGCGGGTTTTTTGGCTGTTGTGCTGCGAACGGTGTTGAGCGTCCTGGAACCTCGGGGACTCTCCCGAATAACCCCTGCAAACCCCGAAATGCGCGGAATTCAAATGGCCGGCGGGCTCAGGTGCCCCCAGAGTTGCCCCTCAAATCTCCGGATTCAGCTAGATGACAATGGGCAGCACCGGGCACAAGCCGATCCGGAGCCGTCGACAGGCTCACTGGCCATTTCGGCCATTTGCGTGAACTTCTGATTCAGAAAAAAAACTGCGCGTGTGAGGATGCGCGTGTCGGGAAGCTGAAGCCCCCAGAGATTCCCCCGCCCCCCAGGTGGCAGGCTGGCCGCCTATCGGAGCCACGAAGCCGGGCCGTCACTGCGCGCCCTGTTGACTCGTGGCGATACCGGGTACGCTGATATGCGTCTGCTGACCCGCTACGGGGCGGTCACACTCAGGCGTCGTTGTGCCCCCAGCCGCAAAACAATCTCATGACAGTGACGTTCTCAACGCATTTTATTGAATTTATGGGCTTCAGCGAAGCAATTGGCGAAGGTGCCATAACTGCTTGTTTCGTGAGTGTGACGGTCTATGAAGCTAGAGGCATAGTTGTTCCGGAAGGTTTCTCAGAAGCGCTTAGCGCGCAGATTGCCGGGGCAAACTGTCGAGTCGCCATAGCGCAAAGTGTGAACCAAGGATGCCAGGCTCTTACCGACGGTGATGATTTTGTTGAGGCAGAACCTGAGTGGCGCAAGCAGGTGAAGTCTGATGGCCCGTTTGTGCTGATTGGTGTAGGTCCGACCGAGTTCGTCGAATGCAGCGCGGGCAGTCTCCGGCGGAATGCCGATGGAGGATTAAGCACATTCAATTGCTTCCCCCAGATGCACGAAGCACTACGCTCGCTGGAAGAGCGAGTCATTCCGTCCTTGTTATCAGCAATGACATGCGCGTTAAACGAGCCAGACCTCTATGTCGCTCTAAGGAGGCTTGGGCGAGCTTCATCTGGGAAGTGCCCGGACGGAACCCAAGTACAAGACTTCCGAATCGCAATAGAGGGCGGCGAAGCACATGGGTCACGTTTTCTTGATAGCCCTACGCTTTTGGCTCGATTGGACGATATTGCAAGAATGACACCAGCGTTGAATACAAAGGCCGCTAAGTTTTTCGCGCTGGGAGTCGGCGAAAGTGATCATCTGAAGCGATTTCTCTATTTTTTCTTGGCGCTCGAAATCGAGACTAATGCGGTGTTCGCACGTATCGATCATCAGTCTCAGACGGTGCAGTTGATGTCAGGCAGGGCTTCACCTTCGGCCGCGACCTTGGACCTGCTGAGTAGGCAGGTGAAATCCCTGAAAGCTTTACTCGATAAATTCGTGTGGTGCGTTGCCTGCGCATGGACAGACTTGTCAGAATCCGATGTCACACTGTTCAAGGAACTGAAGTTGGCACGCGACGAGATAGCGCACGGCAGAACATCAGAACCGCCTGCGGGCTTTTCGCGCTCGGCTGAAGTCTTGGCGCGAAAGATCCTGTGGCGCTAGCAGCAGGGATGCCCAACAATCTATTCAAGTCGTCACCGCGTCGTGGCAACGTGCAAGGGTAAGTCTTTGGAGCATGTGCGAATGGACAGAAAGGCGCGCGCACGCTCCGCTTGGTAGATATCTAGATAGGTGTGCACATAGCGACCGATTGAGTCTTCGAAAATCGCTTGACTGCTACGCATGGCGGCTAGAGTGGTCGCCATCCGTAGTAATTCATTCGGCCATTGCTCCGCATGGCGGCTAGATTGCTCCGCATAGCGGCTAGGCTTCGCGTTTTTTTCCAAGTGTTCGGAGCCGTTACTGTCGACGGTTCCAGGTGCTTTTCAGACTCGTCGACGGCATACCAAACTCAGGACCGTAGGGTGGGCTTTATGCCCACCATCGTGAAAATTGAGAAATGATGCCAATCACTTTCTTGTCCGCGGCGTATCCTCGATTATTCTTCGCGGCAACATATGTATTGCTATGGTGGGCGTAAAGCCCACCCTACGCACTGCCGGAGTTATGAGTGACGCAGGACCTTGATGAGATCCATCTGCCAATACGGGACGTTGTTCGACACGGCGCTCGGATTGTAAAAGTAGGCTGGGCTGATAAGCCCAGCTTCACCACCATCATCATC
>JANOXT010000111.1:0-4750 GCA_031418555.1 Lysobacterales bacterium
GCACGCCGGTGATCTTTTCGTAGATGGCATCGGCGACCTGATGCGACACGTCGCGCATCGCGTTGGCCCGGGCGGTGAGCGCGAACGCAAGCAGGCGGTTCTTGCCGATATCGAACAACTCATATTCGACGCGATAGCCGCCGTCGCCGGCGTCAAGGACGCGTCCGACGACGACGAAATTCTGCTTCGCCTGCTGCCAGAAACCAAAATCGATTTCGCTGCCCCGGGTCGGCCGCTGCGCGCCCATGTCGGCGCTCGGCATCGGCCGGAACTGGCCGGACCGCGCCAGGTCGGCACGCACTACTTCGGCGACATCGGTCGGCGGCGCCGTGCCGGTGCCCTGGTAAGGCATGGTGACGACCGCGATCGGCAGAGCCGAGGCGTTGCCACCGACAATATCGATCTCCAGGCCGCGCTGCTGGGCCGTGGCGATGAAAGGCAGCAGCCATGCACAGAGAAAAGCAGTCTTGAGCAGGGTCTTGAGCGACCGCGTGGTCTTGGGCAACAGCATCAGGGTCATCGGGGATCCGGGCAGCGCGTGGGGCAGCGGCAGGCGACAGCTTGGCTGCGAAAGTGGTCAGAAAGATGAATGAACCCGGACTCGCGGGCCCTGTGCTGCAGTTATCGCCTGTCTTCAGCGCTGAAGCTGAAGATTAGTGTGCGGTTGAACACGCTCTCGAAGCCCCGATAAGGCAAAGGCTGGGCCTTCAGCACGGCGGCCTCCACTGAGCGTCTGCCCTGTTCGTCGTAAGGACAGGACGGGTCGACTTGTGCATCGATCACTTCACCTCCCGGGATCTGCCTGATCACTATCTTGCAGATCTGACTTGCCGATACATTGTCCGGCTGGGTCCAGTTACTGCGGATCGCATCGGTCAACGCCTTCTTGTAGGTGGCGTTGAGATTCGAGTCGGCACCGCGGTTGCCCGGCGGCGGGCCGGCGCTTGCGGCCGCAGCGGCGGATGCGCGCCTCGCTTCGCGGTCGGCCATTTGCCTGAGCTTCTCTTCCGACAGATCGATCGCACGCTGCTGCTCGGTACGCTGACGGCGGATATCCGCAAGCTGGCGTTCGCGCTCCAGTTCCATTGCGGTGCGTGCTTTCTGTTCGGCCTGCTGCTGATGCTGGCGTTCGGTCAAATCGACCTGCCCCTGGCGCTGCTTTGCTTCCTGTTCGCGCGCGGCGGTGTCGGCCGATGCGGAATCCGCCTTGACCTCCTGCTGATCCACGACATCCGGATCGGGCAGCTGCTCCTGCGGCTGCAGCTGCTGTTCGGGAGGCGGGGGTTCAAGCGGTTCTTCCAGCGGCTGCGGCAGCGCTTCTTCGGGCGGAGGTTCCGCCAGCGGTTGCGGCTGAGGCTCGGCCTGCGCCAGCGGCTCAGGGTCGCGCTGCAGTGCGCTGCGCATGCTTGAGGGCAGCGCATTCAGATCGACGACATCGGCGCTGACCGGCTCGCCCGCAGCGGCGGAGGGCGGCGCGCGCCACAGCGACGCCATCAGCAACAGCAGCAGCGGCACCGCATGCAGCAGCAGCGCAAAAAACACGGCAAGTACGGTGTCGGCGCGTTTTTCGCGCATCGAAGCTACTTCCCGTCCTTCGGCAGGCTGACCAGGCTCACCTTGGTGATCCCGGCATCCTTGATCAGATCGATCCCTTTCATCACCGTCTGATAGCTGGCATCGCTCGATCCGTTGACCAGAACGGTCGCGCTGTCGTTCTGGCCATGGATGGTCTTCAACTCCGCGGTGATGTCGGCGGCGGTCATCTCGCGGTTTTTGCCGCGCTCCAGCATCAGCGCGTAGCGGCCGTCGGCGTAGATGCTGACGACGATCGGATCCTTCGGCGTTTCCAGCGATTTCGCCCGCGACTGCGGCAGGTTGATATCGGTGCCCAGATTCAGCAGCGGCGCGGTCACCATGAAGATGATCAGCAGCACCAGCATCACGTCGATGTACGGCACGACGTTGATCTCGGCTTTGAGCTTGCGCTTGCGGATGCGGCGCCCGGAGGCGGTGACGGCCATGCGGTTTCTCTCGATGTGCTGGTTTAATCGCGATATTTAATCGCGATGTTCAAATGCAGTGTTTAGGCGCGATCTTTAAACGTGGTGTTTAAGCGTGGTGTTTCAGTGCAATGTTCAATGCGACGGGTTCAACGATCCGGCGCTGCGCATGGGGTCGGCGGTCAGGCGTCTTCGATATGCGCCTGACGCTGCAGGATCGACGAAAACTCTTCGGTGAAGGTGTCGTAGCGCACCGCGATACGCTCCACGCGTGTGGCGAAGCGGTTGTAGGCCCAGACTGCGGGAATGGCCGCGAACAGACCCATCGCCGTGGCCAGCAGCGCCTCTGAAATGCCCGGCGCCACGCTGGCGATGGTCGCTTCTTTCATGGTGGCCAGGCCATGGAACGACATCAGGATGCCCAGCACGGTGCCGAACAGACCGACATAGGGGCTGATCGAACCGACGTTGGCGAGGAATTCAAGATTGTGTTCAAGCCCATCGAGTTCGCGCGAGACGGTCGCGCGCATCGCGCGCTGCGCGCCTTCCAGCTGCGATCGCGCGTCCATGCCGCGACGCTGTCGTACGCGGTTGAATTCGCGCATGCCGCCTTCGAAAATCGCTTCGAGCCCGCTGACCTGCTGCTTGCGACCGCTGGCTTCGGTGTATAGCCGGCCGAGATCGCCGCCGGCCCAGAATCTTTCCTCGAAGCCGTCGGCCTCTTTCTGGGCGCGGTCCAGCACGCGCTTCTTGCGGAAGATGATGATCCACGACGCCACCGACGCCAGCAGCAGCAGCGCCATCACGCACTGCACCGGCAGGCTGGCGTCGATCATCAGCTGCAGATAGTTCAAACCACCATCCGGCGCGGTGGCGGTGGCCGTCGTTTCGGCCAACGGCTCGATAGCGGTGGCCTGCAGCATCAGGGCAAATGAAAACATGTCTCGCTACTCCGCGGTGGATCGGTTGGGGTGTTCCGACGCGACTTCCTGCAACGCCTTCAGCTGGGGATAAAGCGCATCCGGGATCGGTCTGGGCCGGAAATCGGACGCGCGCAGCGCGGCGATCCGCACCTCCGCATCCAGCAGCCGCACGCCATCGCGCGCGATGGTCTGCACAACGACCAGGCTGGCGCGTCGACAGTCATGCAGCCTCACGCCGACTTGCAGCGCATCGTCCAGACGCGCCGGCAAACGGAAGTCGATCGTCATCGCACGCACCGCGAACACCAGATCATGCTTCAGACGCAGCAGTTCCTGTCCGTATCCGTGCGTACGCAGCCATTCGGTGCGGGCGCGTTCCAGAAACGCCAGGTACTGCGCGTGATAGACGACACCGCCAGCGTCGGTATCTTCCCAGTAAACGCGAACGGGGTGGGTGAATGCTGCGTTCATGTTCAAAGCAAGCGATTGTGGGGGCGGTAAGAACCGCAATCGGTTGGGCAGCAGGCACAATCAGACATCCGTCATTCCGAATCCCACCTTAAGCGGGTGAGGGATCCGCTTTTGTTGTGTCGAATCAACAATAGATCCCCCCAGCCACTCCGTCTGCGTTCGCGACGACACATGCTTTTTTCGATCGCCGCTCAGCGCAGGGCCGTTCACGCATCGCCCTCCACGAACAGATCGTTCGCATTCGGCTTGGGCTTGAGGCCCAGATGCCGATACGCCTTTTGCGATGCCATCCGTCCGCGCGCGGTGCGCACCAGAAAGCCCTGCTGGATCAGATACGGCTCGATCACATCCTCAAGCGTGCCGCGCTCTTCCGAGAGCGCCGCCGCCAGCGATTCCACGCCGACCGGGCCGCCGTCGAAATTCTCGATGATCAGATTCAGCAGCCGGCGGTCGAGATCGTCGAAGCCTTCCGGGTCCACCTTCAGCATCAGCATAGCGGCGCGGGCGACATCGTGATCGATATGTCCGTCGGCCTTGACCTGGGCGAAATCGCGGACCCGACGCAGCAGGCGGTTGGCGATGCGCGGCGTACCGCGCGCGCGCCGCGCGATTTCGTCGGCGCCGGCGGGCGCGCAGTCGATGCCGAGGATCTGCGCGGAGCGGCGCACGATCCGGGTCAATTCTTCGGCGCTGTAGAACTCAAGCCGCTGCACGATGCCGAAGCGGTCGCGCAGCGGCGCGGTGAGCAGTCCGGCGCGGGTGGTGGCGCCGATGAGGGTGAACGGCGGCAGGTCGAGTTTGATCGAGCGCGCTGCCGGGCCTTCGCCGATCATGATGTCGAGCTGGAAATCCTCCATCGCGGGATAGAGGATTTCCTCGACCATCGGCGAGAGGCGGTGGATCTCATCGACGAACAGCACGTCGTGCGGCTGCAGATTGGTGAGCAGCGCCGCGAGGTCGCCGGCCTTTTCGATCACCGGACCCGAGGTCACCCGCAGATTGACGCCGAGTTCATTGGCGATGACGTGGCTGAGCGTGGTCTTGCCCAAGCCGGGCGGCCCGAAAATCAGCACATGGTCGAGCGCCTCTCCGCGGCGCTTGGCCGCTTCGATGTAGATCGACATCTGCTCGCGCACCGGCTGCTGGCCGAGATACTCGTCCAACCGCTTCGGGCGGATCGTGGCGTCGACGACGTCGTCCTCGCGGCTGGCGCCGCTGGCGATGATGCGGTCTATGGTCATCCGGGCATTATGCCGGCCCAAGCAGAGCCTAGGGCGACGACGATGACCAAGCCGTGCCCACGGCAGGTGAAAGCGAAACAACGGCGCTTCCGAACCCCGAACAAGCCGAAAACGA
>JANOXT010000112.1:0-4010 GCA_031418555.1 Lysobacterales bacterium
TGATTGCCATGATGTCGCTCGAGCCGTAGATGCGCATTTGTAGGAGCGGCGGGAGCCGCGAAGCTTGCTTCGTGCCCGTCGCATTGATTTTCGAAATCCGGCAGTCTCGCATCGAAGCTTTTAAAATAGCGCATTGCGAATCGATATCGATGCGATCGGCTTCGCGGCTTCCGCCGCTCCTACAGCTGATCCGGCAGGGTGGCACGATAGCCGAGCGCATCCAATTTTTTCAGCAGTAGACCGATCGTCTCGACATTGCGGCCATGCGCAGCGCCTTCGTGCAACAGTACGATCGCGCCGTGGGTTATCTTGCGTTCGATACGCGCGACTACGATCTGCGGATCGGCTTCCACCGCATCGAAACCGCGCGCGCTCCATGCCACGCGTGCAAGACCCTGCGTTTTCAATGCCGCGTTCACGAACGGATTGCTCATGCCGACGACCGCGCGAAACCAGCGCGGCGGTTCGCCGCTGATATCGGCAAGAATTTTCTGCGTGTCAGCGATCTCACGCTGCATCCGCATCGGCCCCAACGCCCAGAACCAGCGTGCGGGATGCGTTGCGCTGTGATTGCCGATGCCGTGACCCCGGCGCTGAATTTCGCGCACGCGTTCTGGATGCTTTGCCGCGCGTTCGCCGACCAGAAAAAACGTCGCCTTCGCCCCATGCGCATCCAGCGCATCAAGCACGGCAAGCGTGTCGTCGGACGGGCCGTCGTCGATGGTCAGCCATACGCAGCGATTGTCGGTCGGCAGGCGATTCAGCACCGGCCCGAACATCGCCGACTGCGGCCACAGCGTGCCCCACCAGTAAGGTGCGTGGCTGACAAGCATCAGCGGCGTGCCTACAGTCCATCCCCAGCGCCACCACGCCGCAGCGACCAGCAGCTGCGACAGCGCCAGCAGCCACGTCCACGCATGCGGGCGGCGCGGGATGCGGTGCAGGCTGGCGGAGATGGCCGTCATCGCGGCATGATGCCACGCATCGTCGAATCTCTCAGGGACACGCCATGGCCTTCCGCAATCTTTCCGTCGTCGACGCCGATGCGCAGACCCGCGCCAGCGCGATCACCCTGGTCGACGTGCGGCCGCCCGAGGAGCGCGCGATCGCGGCGGTATCGGTCCAATATTCAGGGTTGGAGAACGGCGGACTCGAACGATTGCTGACGCTGCCGAAAGACACGCCGCTCGCGTTTCTTTGCCACCACGGCGGGCGCAGCGCGCAGGCGGCGATGTATTTCGCCGAGCAGGGCTTCGGCGATCTTTATAACGTCGTCGGTGGTATCGATGCGTGGACTCTGGAAGTGGATGCTGGAATTCCCAGGTATTGAGCCAAGAGGGCAGCATTTTTTGCGGCAATGCGCTCCCCAACCGCCGTGTTAGGATCGACCGCCGCTCCGGATTCGGATGTTTCCTGGGGTGTGCAGTGTGTCGCAAGTGACTGTTCTCAACGAACAGCCGACAGCGCAATCATCACGTGTCTTCAAATTCAAAAGGAGTTCCACATGAAGCGTGCACGCAAACTGTTTCTCGGTCTGGTGGTCATGATGATGTTGACCGGCGCCAGTTCCACATTCGCCGGCGATGGCTGCCGGATGATCCTCGACCAGAAAACCGGCGAATACAAATACTGCTGTCCAACGGGCTGTATCTGGGTCTGACTCGGGTCACGGCGGAGTCGCGCACGACAAGGCCTGCGCCATTCCGCTGACGATCGCCGTCCTGCCGTGGCGAAGGGCCAGCACTCGCTGGCCCTTTTTTTGCGGGTACCGCGCCAAACGCGAATCGATCGCTGTTTCCGTTATCCCGGCAAACCCAAATCATCCAGCATCGCGCGCAGAAACCGCGCCGCTTCGCCGCCGGTGCAGGCGCGGTGATCGAAAGTAATCGACAGTGGAATGACCTTGTGCGATTCGAAGCCGCCGATCACCGGGGTGATCTGGTGGCGTGCGCGGCCTGCGGCGACGATGGCGACGCACGGCGGTACCACCACCGGAGTAGCGTAGCGGCCGGCGAACATGCCGAAGTTCGACAGCGAGATGGTGTATCCGCTGAGTTCGCCCGGCGGAATGCTGCGGTCTTCGACCTGCACGCGCAGACGGCCGATGGCTTCGCGCACGCCGCGCGCGTCGAGCATGTCGGCGTTGCGTAGCGCGGGTACGAACAAACCGTCATCGGTGTCCACCGCGATACCGATATCCACGTGCGGATGCAGGGTGCGGGTGAGGTTGTCGCCGTCGAACCATGCATTGAGCGCGGGCACCGCTTTGGCGGCGACGCAGATCGCGCGCACCAGCCGTGCGGTCATGTCGTTGCCGTGTGTCCAAGCGTAGATATCGGCGTCGTCGGTGAGCGTGGTGGGCACTACTTTTGCGTGCGCGTCGGCCATTACCCGCGCCATGTTGCGGCGCACGCCCTTGAGCTGCTCCGGCTGGCCGCTGACTGATACGCCCGGCGGCTGGGTGCGCATCGGTTTGCCGGTGGTGGAGAGCTGAGTGCGTTGCTGTGAAGCGACGGCGCCGCCTGTAGGAGCGCCGGAAGGCGCGACAGATTTCGCTGCGATGCTGGTCGCGCCTTCCGGCGCTCCTACGGAAGATGCGCCCGGCTTTGCCGAACCATCCGCCGCTGCGCGCTTTACATCGTCCATCGTCGCCACACCTTCGGCGCCGGTGGCACGCACGCGTGCGAGATCCACGCCTAGCTTGCGCGCCATTGCGCGCACCGCGGGCATCGCCTTCACGCCGCCCACTGCGACTGCAGCTTCGCTGCGCACCGCGTCTGACGTTTGCATTGCACCGACCACGGTGCCGGCGTCGTCGCGCTTTTGCCCCGCTGCTGTAGGAGCGGCGGGAGCCGTGACCGGCGTTGTGATGGCGGTTGGGGTCGCGGCTTCCGCCGCTCCTACAACAGCAGATGGCGGCGGCGCATGGTGATGCCCGGTGTCCTGGCCTTCGGCGCGCTGCGGCATCGAGGCATCGATCTCGAATTCCGCCAGCATCGTGCCGGTGACCACGATATCGCCGGCGGCGCCGGCGAGTTTCAGCACCTTGCCCGACACCGGCGACGGCACTTCCACGACCGCCTTTGCGGTTTCCATCGAGACCAGCGGTGCATCGAGTTTGATGGTGTCGCCGGGCTTCACGAACCATTCGACGATGGTCGCATCGGGCAGGCCTTCGCCGAGGTCGGGGAGAATGAAGGTTTTGGTCTGGCTCATGTCACGTAATCTCTTGTCTGTTCGCCCCTCACCCGCCCTGTCGGGCACCCTCTCCCCGCGATGAGGGGAGAGGGAAGAGCAAGCGCGGCGAGCGAGGGTGAGGGGGCGTTCAACTCGCGGCCAATGTCCGCTTCGCTGCCGCCACGATCTTTTCCACGCTGGGCAGATATTTCATCTCCAGGCGGAACAGCGGGATATGCGTGTCGTAGCCGGTGACGCGTTCGACCGGGGCGAGCAGGTCGTACATCGATTCCTCGGCGAGGCGCGCGGCGATCTCGGCGCCGAAGCCGGCGGTTTTCGGCGCTTCGTGCACGATCACGCAGCGGCCGGTCTTGCACACCGATTCGGCGATGGTGGGGAAGTCCAGCGGCTTGAGCGTGGCCACGTCGATGACTTCGGCGCTGATGCCTTCTTTGGCAAGCGCATCCGCGGCTTCCAGACATTCCTTCACCTGCGCGCCCCATGTCACCAGCGTCACGTCGCTGCCGTCGCGCAGCACGTAGCACACGTCCAGCGGCAGCGCTTCGCCGTCGTCGGGCACCAGCTCTTTATACTGGCGATAGATGCGTTTGGGTTCCATGTAGATGACCGGATCGTCGTCGCGGATCGCGGCCAGCAGCAGGCCGTAGGCGCGCTGCGGCGACGAGGGCATTACCACGCGCAGGCCGGGCACGTTGGTGAACATCGACTCGTTGGCTTCGCTGTGGTGTTCTGGGGCGCGGATACCGCCGCCCCACGGCACGCGCAGCACCATCGGGCAGGTGAGGCGGCCGCGGGTGCGGTAGCGCATGCGC
>JANOXT010000113.1:0-8994 GCA_031418555.1 Lysobacterales bacterium
TGCGTGCGTTCGAGCGCCGGGGCCGGATTGGCGTTGTGGCGGGAGACCGCTTCATTGATGCGCTGCGAGGTCGCTTCGATCGGCTGCGAGGACATCGCCGCCAAATCGGCAGGGAAGCGCTGTGTCGGGTAGCCATATCGCGCATGTTCCAGTTCAACCTGGCCGGTGTCCTGATCTTTCACCAAACGCACATTGCTGTATTGGAATTTGTTCTCCACCGCAAACGCCAGCATCTCCGCACCCAGGCGTTGCGTATGCGGGCCGTGCGGGATGTGCTGCTGGGTTTCGAACAGACGCGCCCTGTGCTGCATCTCGCCCAATGCGTGGTGGCCTTCGTGCTGCGGATCGCGCAGGTCGCGCAGGCCTTGTTGGCTCGGGGCGAAGTCCGCAGGCACCGGCGAGACTGCAGGTGCTGCCTGCGCACGTTCGCGGCGATCCTGCGGCGAGGCTTCATCGCTATCGCGTTCAGCCGTGCGTGCTGCATTGCCTGACGATGGTCCGCTCATCGACGGCCCGCGCATCGCTGCGCCCACCACTGCAGCTTGCGCGGCCTGCTGCACATCGTCGGGCGATAGCCCCTGCCGGTTCGCCTCGCGTGTGGCCTGTTCGCGCGCGTTGCGTTCTTCTGGCGTGGTCTGGGTGATCGTGCGTTCCGGCGATGTTTGTGCCGGTGCAGTGTCATCCTGCGCGCGCCCCCGCACATCGCTGCGTGCAAGGGCAATATCTTCCGGCGTGGTGATCGCCACGATCCCCACCTTCCGATCAGCCTCTTCGCGAAGATGGTGAATGGGGCTGTCCAGCGTGAAGGTTCCGTTCGCGTTCTGCCCCAGCACCAGCGATGTGTTCGCAGCGCTCACCCCGGCCGCTTCGCGCGTGCGCTGCACGGCCAGATAGCTCGCCTCGAACTGCTCGGGTTGGATCGTCGGGTCCAGACCCTTGTGCACATACGCCTGACGCAGCATCGCGCGGTCCTGCTGTTCCGGCATGGGCGGCTGCCAGTCCGGCATCCGCGTGAGCTGTTGCTGATGGTCCTGCAGCGCCGGCAGCAGACGATCCCGCGTCAACTCCAGTTCCAATGCGAAACGACTGGGGGCCGCGTCGCCTTCATGCGTCCATGCGCCCTGCGCATCACGACGATAATGCCTGCCGTCGGAGGCCTGCAGCACGTCAGCGTTGAGTGCGGGAGCAATGGCATCGGACATTGCGCCGCCCGGGATCTGCGCGTAACCGTACGCCTTGTGACCCATCGCGTACTGCGCGGCAATCTCCGCTGGCCCAGATTTGAGATTGGCGTTGATCACCTGCATCGCCTGCGCGCTCAGCTGCGCTGCGCGTTCGCCCTTGGCTTCCACCGTGTCCTTTGCACTCGCAATCCCGTTGACGTCGTAGGCGGTCACCACCTCGCGCGTCCATACGCCACCGTCGGGTTGATACGTCCACGGCCCACTGCCATCGCCCGCCGTCTGTACGAACGGAGCGCGCGGCGTCGGCACCGCGCCCAGCGCCTGCTCCACAGCCATCGCGCTCGCCTTTGCGCTCAACTCGCGCGCCTTTTCCGGCGATGCCGCGAAGTCCTGCTGCTGCGGCAAGTCGCGCCCATCGTCCACCAGATCCGCACGCAGATCCTTTCGGATCCACTGCGCTCCGCTGAACGTCCAATTCACGCCTTCGCTCTCGACGCTGTAAACGCGGTGCTTCTGCCACAGCTCCACCCCATGCTCGCCGGCTTTGCCGAACAAATAGCCTTCGCCCACCACCAGCGCCGCCGTACCGCCGCTGCCCACATTCAGCGCGGTCGCCGTCGCGCCTGCAGCCACCGTACCCGCTACCATCCCAACCGTTTGCGCGCCTTGACGCGCAACTGCATCCACCGCCGCCGTGTCGTTATGCAGCGTGTTCTGGAACACCTGCGCGCGTTGACGGGTGTCGTTCCATTCGTAGGCGGTAACGGCAGCTTCTATTGCGAGGCCGGCATTGAAGCCGCGCAGACGCGGATACGGGTCTGCCGGTTCAGGAATCGGCGCACGTGCCGGTAAAGCACCGGGGCGGACCAGTTCGTCGAGGGTGCTCCACGCGTCGCTGTCGCGTGCGCTGATGGCGGGTTTGTCGAACTGCAGGTGTTCGCGCTGCAGCGTAGGCGTGGATCGCGGGTTGTCCGGCAGCGTGCGATGCCAACCGGCCTGTTCCTGAGCTTCTTGCCGCATCCGCTGCGTGGTGTCCGGGCTTTGCAGGCGCGCATCGCGCATCGTGCGGAATTCTTCGCTCAGCACACCCGTATCACGTCGCGTATCGAACACCACGTTGACGCTATCGTCGCGGTCGTAGAGGCGCACGCGCACGGCGGGATTGTCAGCGGCCACGGTGTCCAGATTGCCGGGAAGATCGGGTGAGACTTTGTCGTGGAAGGTGAGGGGGACATCGCGGCCATAGCCATCTACCTTAATCCCAAGGGTAAACCGTCGATCAATGCCGACCCGGCTTTCCAGCTCATGCGCTGCCACCGCACGAATCTCCACCTCATAGCCGGCTTTCTGCAGCCCTTGGATCAAGCGTGTGGCGCTGCGTGCATCGCCCAGCGTGGTGTCTACCAGCAGATTAACCCGGCGTTCGACACCCGCATTGCGCAGTTCGCCTGCCCATGCGCCAGCGTCGCTGTTGGTTTTCTGCGACCAGCCGTAGGGCGACTCCTTCTGCCAGCGTTTGGCTTCGGGGTGGAACTCACGCTGTTCGTCGGGGTCGACTGGGAAGATGTCTCCATGGAATTCAAATTCGACCGCTTTTTTTAAATTTCCTTTTCCCGCACCCGGTTGTCCGGCAAGGATGACTGCCTTGGGACGCTCTTGAGGTGTATATGTGTCCAAGCCAGATTCTGGCAATACGATCTCTCGAAAGATGCGTTCGTGCTCTGGCTTGCTGAGCCGATCTTGCTGAGTACTCATCGGAGAGCCTCCTCGTGAGCTTCAAGATATTTTGATAGATCGTCCATGTAAAAGAGTTTCATACCGCCACTGCTAGATCTGCACCTGAACATCAGCCGCAGCTTCATATCTGCCCTAGCAACCGCCTCCGCATCACCGCTGGCCTGCGCGGCTTCCAGTTCGTCTTTGGCTTCATGGATAAACGCACCAAGACGACTTTCCAGAACCCAGATCACTTCCTCGAAGACATGATTCGTAGTGCCTCTCGCCGGGCTCGGTCCGTCCAATACAAAGTTAAGCACTTCCTGCAACCGTGTTAGATGCCCCGGATAGTCTTTCAGCATCTCCCGCAGCCGTTGTGGAATGGGGGGCAGCGGCAGGCCGTTGCTGAGCGTGTCTGCGTTGTGTGGGTGCGTCATGGTTTGGGGCTCCTGTATGGCGCGGACCGGCTTGGGAAAATTGGGCTTGCGTTTGACGTCTACCGGCACACCGCCCGGTGGCAAAGACTCAAGTGCGCGCATCGTCTGATCGTTGATGCTCTGCATATCGCGCATCAACTGTAGCTCATGCGCGCGATCGTTTTGATTGGGTTGCAGCATCCTGCGTGGTTTGCTGTCTTGCGTGTCGGTCATGCCGGCCTCATCCGTCCGTTGTTCGAGATCACGCTGCCAAATGTAAAGACGCCTCATGCGTCCACGCACTCTGCGCATTGCGACGGTAGTGCCTGCCGTCGGAGGCTTGCAGTACATCAAGGTTTAACCCCGTGGTGGCCGTCCCCGAAATCGCGCTGCCACGGGTTTGCTCATAACCGTGTGCTTTATGGTCCTTTGCACAAACGGATCGCGCGGCGTCGGCACCGCGCCCAGCTCATGCACGGTGCCGATGCACTGGCCGCAGATACATCAATCCACCAATGCCTCAAGCGTGCTGACGACTTTGAACTGCACTTGTTCGAAGTTCTTGAAGTGTCGTTTTCCGCACTCGATGCGCAGGTCTTCAATCGGTCTCAGCAGGCCCAGCTGCACATGATCGCCGTCGCCCGTCTTCTTGGTTTCGGCCACGAAGTAGAGCGTTATGTCGTTGCGGTAGGCTACTGCCCAATCAGGGTTGTAGGGTCCGACCGGGGTTTCGATCTTGAACCAGTGCGGTAGCTTGATGTAGAACAGCACGTCCGCGTTGTCCTCGCATGCCTGCGCAAATGCGCGCTCCGGCCCTGAATTGGAGTCGATGACGATGTGCGAGAACAGCGTTTTTTCCTGCTGCTCAACCGCGCGAACATTGGATGCGAATACTTCCATCAAATCATCGCGCTCAAAACGACGCATTTCGTAAACGGCATCGTCCAGCTTCACGTACTTCACGCCGCTGTTGTCCGAGCCGTCGCCATAGACCAGGAACTCGCGCTTGACCGCATTGATGAGTTCCGACGTCTGGTTGATGAACCCCTGTGGGTTGTTCACTGCGTCACCCAAACGGTTCGATTCAAGCAGCATGCGCGCGACGGTCGACTTTGCCAGTCCCGTTTTGGCCTGCACTTGGCTGACAAAATCCGGCATCACGTATCTGGTTTCCACCGTGCGCGTGCGGTATCCGGTTTGCTTGCCCACTACACCTTCGGCGCCGATGGCAATGTCTGCACGGATCAACGCGATCTTTGGACGCTCAATGGCGGGCATTTTCGACTTGATGCGACTGGCTGCCTTGACAATCAGTTCGCTGGTCTGATACGCCACGCTGTAACGGGTGCGTGCCCGTATGCGCTCCCATAGCGCGAGAAACTGCGGGTCGGTTTCAAAGCCTTTCCGCAAGCGCACCGTCACCTTGTCGCGCTCGTTCTGCACCATCTCGGGTTTGAACCTGACGCCCGCCTCGACCATCTCGGTCTGCAGTTGGTTGGCGAAGTCTTCGTAGCTTTCGTTGGCGATCACGGTCAGTCGGTTGATGGCCGGGTCGCGCACGCGCTCACCTTGCTGATTCACGGCGAGGCGCAGTCCGCGCCCGATCTCCTGCCGTTTTTTGATCTCCGAACTTGATTCGGCCAGCGTGCAAATCTGGAAGACGTTCGGGTTATCCCATCCCTCGCGCAGGGCGGAGTGGCTGAAGATGAAAGCCAGCGGCTCATCCAGGCCCAGCAGGCGCTCTTTGTCGCGCATGATGAGTTCAAAGGCACTGGCTTCAGCGTCAGCGTTGGTCTTGCCGGTCAGCGTCTCGAAAGGCGACACCGCCCGTCTGTCTTGAGAAAAATAGCCGTTGTGGACTGCCGGTGCATGGGCGGTCAGCAGACCTGCGAATTCTTCCATGCCCTGATACTGCGCATAGATCTCCTCGAACCATTCCGCAAATTTACCTTTGGACGTGGTGCCGTCTTCGCCATATACGCGGTAGTTCGCGACCCGGTCGATGAAGAAGACCGACAGCACCTTGATGCCCATCGGATGCAGCTTTTTCGCCTTCTCGAAATGGCGACGCACCGTGGCCTCGATCTGCAGGCGAAGAATCGCGTCGGTCAGCGCACCGTGCGGGCGGCCGATGGACACGCGGACATCGTTGGCGAAGGTGATAAAGCCTTCGCCTGCATCGATCTCGTTGGCGATAAAACCATTGCGGTAGATTTCCCGCTGGTTGGACAATGCATACAGATCGTCGCCGTTCTTGACCGTCACCGATTTCTTTGCCGGGCCGCTGGCTTGATTGACCCAGATCGACAATTTGGCCGACACGCTGCGCTTGGCGGTTTTGAAGCCGTCCAGTTCGATGAACGCCTGATTGGCATCCTGCAGTTCGATGACCGAATCCACGCCGATCTGCTTGACCAATCCCAGCTCATACGCGCGCACCGGATCGAGCGAATAGATGAGGTTGTAGGCGTTGCGGTGGGTGGCCGAATAGCGCAGCGTACACAGGGGATTGAGCCGGGCGATCGCCTGCTTGCGGAGGTCGGTTTCCAGATTTTGCGGCTCGTCCAGAATCACCACCGGATGCGATGCCTGGATGAATTCGATGGGTTTGACGCCCGCCTCACGCATCTGGTTGATGACGTTGCCCTTGGCTTTTTTTCTGGCCTTGCCGCCCGCCGCATCATCGCTGGCTTCGGTCGAATCCTTGGCGAAGGCGTCGATGTTGATGACCAGGATTTGAATCGCGTCGGATAAGGCAAAATTGCGAAGCTGATTCACCTTCCCAGAGTCGTACACCATGAACTCCATGCGCTCATAGCCGTACAGCGTCTGGAAGTGCTCGCGAGTGATCTTGAGACTCGACAGCACGCCCTCGCGGATCGCCACCGATGGCACCACAATCACAAACTTCTTGAAGCCGTAGGTCTTGGACAATTCGTGAATCGTGCGCAGATAGACATAAGTCTTGCCGGTGCCGGTTTCCATCTCTACCGTAAAGTTGGGGAAACTGCCCACGGGCGTACCGTTGTCCAGCGTCATGGTGGCCAAGGCGTCGGATACTTCAACGCCGTGCGCCGTCTGCACCGCGTGCAGGTTGGCAAGCCATTGCGCATCGTCGATCACGCGCTGGTTGGCGATGCCCATTTCGGTCAGCGCCAAGCTGGACAGCGTATCGTCCCGCGCCACGGCGGTTTGTGACGCATCCGGCTGTCCCTCGAACAGCGACACTACGGCGCGGATCGCATCGAGCTGGTATTCCTGATTGGCGTCGAATTGAAGCTTCATCGCTGCGACCTCACAGACAGGTGAAGCGGATGCCCGCATCGCGGCACTGCAAGTCCAGATTGGTCTTGAGCATGTCCGAGTCGTTGAACACGCCATCGACGGCGATGATCTCGCGCGGCTTCATATCCACCAGCGGCACGATCATCGCCTCGGTGAATGATTCCAACACGAACAGCATGCTGCGGTCGTGGATAGCGAACACCTTGCCGCCCGCAACGTCCAGTGTCTCGATGGGTGTGGTCAGCTCCTGGCCGAATTTCAGCAGCAGCTCGTAGAGCATGTCTTCGATGGCCGCACCTGCTTTCTCGGATTTGGCGAACATCTGGATTTGATCGGCCAGTTGTTCCGGTGTGTCTATTTCATCGCCGCGCCATTGTTTGAAGTTTGAAGGCGCCAGCAGAAAGGACTTGAAACCAAGGTCATCAGGAATCGGGGACACCAAATCAGAAGCTTTCCCGAGTTGCGCGATGACACGCGCGATGCGGTCCCTACTCAATGCGGCAATGGTTGAGTATCCGGCTTTCAGCGCTGCGCTTTTCTCTTCGCACGGCTCTGGAATTTGAACGGCCAGTACGCGCCGACTCCCGCCCTCTCTCGCATTCAACGTGAGAACGGCTTCCACAGTGCTCGCAGAACCAGCAAAAAAATCCACTACCAAACCGGAGTCATCGTCGCCCATGCAATAACGGATGAGCCGCGCCAAGACTTCATGGTCCTTGGGGTTGTTGAACAGCTTTCCGCCCATCAGTTTGCGCAAGTATTTCACGGAGACTTGGGACTGCTTGTAAACAACACTCCCGAGGACCTGAAGGCCGATCTCGTCGTCGGAGACCTCTTCGTCATCGAAGTCGGTCCCTTGATCGTCGGACAGTTCATCGGGAACAGGAATCAGGTGGGCTTTGCGGAATGGCGGTTCCGAGTGGTCGTCGCGAAATTCAACCAGCCCCAATTTGATCTGGCGCTGCATCTCTTCTGGACTTGAATAAATCCATCCACGTTCAGGAACTTTGCAAGGTTTTTTTGTAACGGGGTGCAGAACGTCATAACGCGGCCCGCCGCCGCCTGGCCAGGAAATATCGCGGTCTCGCCACGGCCCCCACTTGTCTACCCATCTATGACGGCTCAGCTTTTTAGACGGATGCGAATCGGGAAGTGCTTTGTACCATTCGCGCAGGCCCTGCTGTTGTGCTTCGTAATTGGCTTCTCCGTGTTTGGCCTTCAGTGCGCGCCACTGCTCAACGATGTCTTTGGCGCCCAGTTTCGGCTCACGCCAAATGACGTTTTTTTCCTTCAGCGTCATCATGCTGCGCGCGTAAACCAGCAGGTATTCATGGCCGACAGACACAAGCTTGGCGTCGTTCTTCCGTCCCTTTTCCCACACCATCTGTGCAATCAAATTTTCAGCGCCGAAGACTTCATCCATGAGCAACTTGAGATTGGCTGCCTCGTTGTCGTCGATGGAGACCAAGATCACGCCGTCCTCCCGCAACAGATTGCGCGCGATATACAGGCGTGGCAGCATCATCGACAGCCAATTGCTGTGGTAGTGACCGCTTTCCTTGCTGTTCTTGCGGAAGAAGCCTTCACGCATCAAGGTGCCGTCGTCGGCAAGGTCGTTGATGCGCCGGAGGTAATCCTCTTTGCTTTCCTGAAAACGGTCCGGGTAGATGAAGCTGTCGGAGCCGGTATTGTAGGGCGGGTCGATATAGATGAGTTTGACCTTGCCGAAGTAGGCCTTCTGCAGCACCTTCAGCACTTCCAGGTTCTCGCCTTCGATGAACACGTGCTGCGCCTGATCGAAGTTCACCGATTTGTCGCACTGCGGCCGCAGCGTGGCGGTGGACGGCGTTTGCAGCACTTTGTAGGCGTCGCTCTTGCCTGCCCAGGTCAGCGCATAGCGCTCGCCGCCTTCGATGACAGCGTTCTCGCCCAGCGCCCGTTTCAGGGCGGCCAGATCGAGCTTGCCTTCAGAAAAGGCCTCTGGAATCAGCGCGGCCAGCTGCGCGCGGCGCGCGTCGGCAGGGTTGGGTGATGCTGCAAGCGTGGTATCGCTTTTCGGGTCGCTCATGTTCGGTCCTGTACTTGCTTGGCGGCATAGTGACGATTGCAGTCCTCATGCGCCACCGGCCCAAGCGTTGCTGCGCTGGCAGGAAAAGCTGCAATCGGCCATCAGTACAGCCGGTCATCAATACCGCATGGATGTGCTGGCCGCACATCTTGCCAGCCGCAGTGGGCTTGGTCGATTGGCAGAGCTCAGGCTGCATTCGCTGGATGTCGCCGGCGGTATGCAGGCGGCGCTTTCATGCATCGAGCGCAAAGCGCCCCTCATCCTGCCTTCGGCCACCTTATCCCCGCTGTGCGGGGAGAACGTGATTGGCGGCGCTGTGCGGGGA
>JANOXT010000114.1:0-4494 GCA_031418555.1 Lysobacterales bacterium
CAAAATCATTGGACCGCAACAGTTTTGATTCCGGTGATTGGTTCAACCGCCTCGACTGGACCTACACCGACAACGGCTTCGGCGCAGGTCTGCCGCCGGCGCGCGACAACGGCAAGGACTGGGCGCTGCTGAAACCGGTGCTGGCGGATCCGTCGATCAAACCGCGGCCCGACAACATCGCGTGGATGCGCGATGCCTTCAACGATCTGCTGAAAATCCGCAGCAGCTCCACGCTGTTCCGCATGCGCACGGCGCATGATGTGGAAACGCGGCTGTCATTCCGCAACGTCGGCCCGCAGCAGAATCCGGTAGTGATTGCAGCGCATCTCGATGGTGCGGATTATGCCGGTGCGGGATTTCGCGAAATCCTGTATTTCATCAACGTCTCGCCCGAAGCGCAGACGCTGACGTTGCCGGAAGAAACGGACAAGGCCTATGTGCTGCATCCGCTGCAGCGCGCGTCAGACGCCGCCGATACGCGGGTGGTGCGTGAGGCGCGCTACGACGCGCGCAGCGGTCGCTTTACGGTTCCGGCACGATCGGCGGTGGTGTATGTGGCCGAGTAAGTTTTTTTGCTGGCCATAAGGTGCGCCTTGGCGCACAGGCTTTTCCGACAACTCCACAATCGCCATAGACCGCATCGCATCAGCTCTTTTTTGTCCTTCTCCATCAAGGATCCATCATGCATATCTCCCGCGTTGATTCCGTCGCATGCCGCATCGGCACGCTGTGCGTGCTGTTCACAGCGATGTGGATCGCCAATCCCGCCCACGCCGAAACTGTCGCCAGCATCGAATCGCCGGACAAGGTGCTGAAGGTGGAGCTGGACCTCAGCGGCGAGGGCCGCTTGGCCTATCGGGTGATGCGCAACGGCCAGCCGCTGATCGGCAATTCGCGGCTCGGCTTCATTCTGCGCAACGGGCGCCAGCTGCTGCGTGGCATCAAGCTCGATACACAGTCGGCGCGCACTTTCGACGACACCTGGGAGCTGCCCTGGGGCGAACGCCGCTTCGTGCGCAACCATTACAACGAACTGACTGCCAGTTTTATCGAAAGCGACCGCGACCACCGCCGTTTCGATGTGGTGGTACGCGTATTCGACGACGGCGTCGGCTTCCGCTACGCATTTCCGAAGCAGCCTGCCATGGACGTGGTGCAGATCGAGGAAGAGTTGACCGAGTTCGCGATCGCCAAACCTGCGACCGCGTGGTGGATCCCGGCGTACGAATGGAACCGCGAGGAATACCTGTACAGCCGCACGCCGTTGTCTGAAGTCGGCGTGGCGCAAACACCCATGACGCTGCGCACCGATGACGGCATCCATCTCACGCTGCATGAGGCGGCGCTGGTGGATTATGCGGGCATGAATCTGGCGAAGGGCGATGGCGGCGTGCTGCGCGCGGCGCTGACGCCGGGCAGTCCGGCCAAAGTCGTGCGCCGCACGCCGTTCACCACGCCGTGGCGCACGATCCAGATTGCCGACCGCGCCGGCGGGCTGGTCGAGTCCAATCTGATCCTCAACCTCAACGAGCCGAACACGCTCGGCGATGTGAGCTGGTTCAAGCCGTCCAAATACGTCGGGGTGTGGTGGGCGATGCATCTCGACCAGCAGACCTGGGGTACCGGGCCGAAGCACGGCGCGACCACCGAAAACACCAGGCGCTATATCGATTTCGCTGCGAAATACGGCTTTCGCGGCGTGCTGGTGGAAGGCTGGAACACCGGCTGGGACGGTGATTGGTTCGCCAACGGCTGGAACTTCGACTTCAGCAAGCCCACCGCCGATTACGACCTCGAAGGCTTGGCCGCTTATGCCAAATCGAAAGGCGTGCATCTGATCGGCCATCACGAAACCGCATGCGCGGTCAGCCACTACGAGCGGCAGATGGACAAGGCGTTCGCGCTGTTCTCGCGCCTCGGTATCGACGCGGTGAAGACCGGCTATGTCTGCGACGCGGGACAGATCGAACGCCAGGATCAGCCCGAAGGCCCGGTGTCGCGCGAATGGCACGAGAGTCAGTTCATGAGCAATCATCATCTGCGCGTGGTGCTGGCGGCGGCGAAGCATCATGTCGCCATCAACGCGCACGAGCCGATCAAGGACACCGGCCTGCGCCGCACGTATCCGAACTGGATCTCGCGCGAAGGCGCGCGCGGCCAGGAATTCAACGCGTGGGGCAATCCGCCCAATCCGCCCGAGCATGAGCCGAATCTGATCTTCACCCGGATGCTGGCCGGCCCGATGGATTTCACGCCGGGCGTGCTCAGCCTGGAGGGCCGCGGCCAACCATTGCAGAGCACGTTGGCGCGGCAGCTCGCGCTGTATGTCGTCCTGTACAGCCCGATTCATATGGCGGCGGATCTGCCGGAACACTACGCCCAACATATGGACGCGTTCCAGTTCATCCGCGACGTGCCCGTCGATTGGCAGGACACCCGCGTGCTCAACGGCGAAGTCGGCGACTACGCGACCATCGTGCGCAAGGACCGCAACAGCGAAGCTTGGTATCTGGGCAGCGTGACCGACGAGACCGCGCGCACGTTGACGGTGTCGCTGTCGTTCCTGAGCCCCAAGCGCAAGTATGTTGCCGAAATCTATCGCGATGGCGACGGCGCGGACTACCGCACCAAACGGTTTGCATTCGCGCGCGAGACCCGCAGTGTCACCAGCGCCGATACGCTGACGCTGTGGCTGGGCGCTGGCGGCGGCCAGGCGATCCGGTTCGTGCCGAAGCGTTAGCCGTTGTCGCTGATCGCGACGTGCGTCGCTCATAAAAGAGCGGATCGAATCAAACACCTCTGTAGGAGCGGCGGAAGTCGCGACAGGCTACGGAAAAATGGCCGACAATTCATCGCGGCTCCCGCCGCTCTTACAAAAGCCCCAAACCTCTAGACTCGCATGCCATGTTCAATCCAAACCCACGCGTCGAAACAATCACGATCCACGGCCATCATGTGTGTTACGTGATCGACGATGCCCTGATCAACCCCGATGCGATGGTCGACTTCGCCGCAGAGCACATCGGCGACTTCGCCGAAGCCGGTCACAACGCCTATCCGGGTCCAGAGCTGCGAATGCCCGAGGCGTTCTCCTCGCAGCTGGATGCGTTCTTCACCGCGCATCTGCGCCGCGCGTTCGACGTGCGCCGCACCGAGCGCATGTACAGCCGGCTGGCGATCACCGCAACCCCGCCGGAGCAATTGTCGCCGTCGCAGTCGATCTGCCATATCGACCGCTTGAGCATCGAGCCGCAGCACCGCATCGTCGCATCGGTGCTGTATCTGTTCGGCGATGAACGGTTGGGCGGCACCAGCTTCTATGGTCCGAAATATCCGCCGGACACGATTCTTCCGCTGATCGCCGATGCGGGAAACATGGATGCCGCGCGCTTCCGTGCGCGCTATGGCATCGAAACCGGCTATATCACCGGTTCCAACCTCTGGTTCGAAAAACTGCAGACGATACCGGCGCGCTACAACCGAATCATTTTCTACGAAGGCACCGTGTTCCACAGCGGCGAGATCGCGCATCCCGAGCTGCTGTCTCGCGACCCGCGTGCGGGAAGGCTCAGCCTCAACGGTTTTTTCACCTGCCGCCGCAATCTGGCGTCAGCATGAGCTGCATGCATGAAAGATGTTTCGATCACATCCAAGCGTAGGCTGGGCTGACAAGCCCAGCACCACAATCGATACCTGTGCTGGGCTTGCGATATCTGTGCCGGGCTTGTCAGCCCAGCCTACTTTTAATGCAGTTCGCATTCAAAACTCATTAAAAACGCAGCCAGGCCGCTGACAAGCGAAGCATGTATTTCAGACATATTCTGGTCGTATCAATCACATGCAGGGGTGCTTCCTATGATTGGCTACAACATATCGGAACTTAGTGAGCCATGGCCTAGAGGGGCGAATAGACATGCTTTCAATTCTACCAAGTGACTACAATTGGCAGCTTTTGCTTGGTGTTGTAGCTACTGTTCTTGCTGTCTGGCTTCTCTGGTTACTTCATGTGCCGGTTAGAATTTATGAGTTCTTTAAGCATCGAAAGATTGCTCGATATGTCTCAGCTACGTCGTTTGAGGAGTTCGAGATTCTTAAAGCGTTACGCGGCTACGTCACTCCTTACTGTATGGAGAAAGACCCCGCACACGGTCATGAGCTCAAAGACTTAGTCAGTGTGGAAAGGGCACCACTAATTAATTATGTCGATGATTTTTTAAAGAAGAAGCGAGGGAAATATTTAATAATTCTCGCTGACTGTGGAATGGGGAAAACGTCATTTCTAATTAATTATTTTCATCGGCATCATGCGGCATGGCGTACGTCCGGTGAAATGGTCCTTGTCTCCCTAGCGCGCGCAAGCGCCGAGGACGATATCAAGGCAATACCTCCCGAAAAGCGAAAGAGCACGGTCTTGCTGCTCGACGCATTAGATGAAGACCCGTTGGTTTTTGGGGACCACCGCAAGCGTATTGAATATTTATTCGTGTTGTGCGG
>JANOXT010000115.1:0-4625 GCA_031418555.1 Lysobacterales bacterium
CCGGCCCTCCTGGCAATGGCAAGACATCCTTCGCAGAAGCGATTGCAGAGGCGCTTGCCTTGCCATTTTTTGTGGTTCGCTACGACGCATTGATTGGTAGCTACCTTGGGGAAACCAATGCCCGGCTACGCAAGCTGTTCGATTACGTGAGGACGCAGCCATGCGTGCTTTTCTTTGACGAGTTCGATGCGATTGGTAAAGAGCGTGGCGATACGCATGAAACCGGTGAGATCAAGCGTGTGGTGTCGTTTCTATTGATGCAGCTGGATCAACTTCCCAGCTATGTCATCGTCATTACTGCGACCAATCACGCCGAGCTGTTAGATCGTGCAGTATGGCGACGCTTCCAAATGCGGTTATCGTTCCCGGCACCCGATCGAAGGAGTGTAGAAGTACTGCTGGATCGGCTCATTTCGCGCTGGCCCGATGCGCCGTCCATGTCCCTCGGTATGCTGTCAGGCAAGCTTAGATTGCTGAATTATTCAGAGGTGGTTGATTTTTGTCAGAACGTCAGAAGGCGACAAATCCTGGGACTAGGGGGGGTAAGGATTGATGAAGCGCTCAAGAAAGAGCTTGAACTGTGGTGTTCGCGTGTCCGGCCGGAGGCTGTAGATGGCGAGCGATCTGAACAAACCACTGTTGAGGGTGATGCCCGATACTCAGCCAGAATCTCGGCCCGTCGGAAGGCCAGACCGAAGCCCGAGGGCTGATCCATTCCCGATCGCACTACAAACCGAGAGGTTTTCGCCGAAATTTGATCGTTTGCGTGACGTTCTTGCGCGCGATCCTGAAGGTTTGAGTCTGTGCACAGACCCAACAGCTCTTGCGCCGGAGCGATTGCTGGTCTTCGAGGTCAGAGGTTCGGTGTCTGCATTCGCTAACGCGATCAAAAAGATCGAGGGATTGGTGGAGTGGGTGGGCGAAGAAGAGATTGTCGCTGAAGAGGGCGATAAATATCCTGTCGCATACCTTTTAGTGCCTGATGTTGTTGCACTGCGAAGCATCGAATCGTTGTGGCGACGTTGGCAGCGGCGTGAGACGCTCGAAACAGGTTGGGCCCCTTGGCGCGATGTCTTCAATTTGCTGAAAGATTTGAGGCGTTGGGGGCCGCAGGATCGGGTGGACCCTTTTGATGCGCAGACTCTTGCCGAAGAGATTGAGGAGCGTGCAGACCAAGGACTTATTCGGCTTGAGATTGAGTTGGTATTCAGAGAAAACGACCAGCAAGCGACCGAGGCCGAGCAAGCGCTCGTTGCTGATGTTCAGCTCAGGCAAGGGCGGCTCATTAACCAGTCCCGTATCAAGGAAATCGCGTATCACGCGGTGTTGGTTGAACTTCCGGTCACAGCGATACGCGAGATCATCGCATTGACGGGTCTCGCTGGCATTGATCCAGTGATGCATATTCGCCCACAAAGTATCGCTTCTACGGTTGAGGTTGCTGATTCAGAACAGGATTGGTCTCCTATTGAGACCGGTCCGCTCAGTGAGCCGATCCTCGCATTGCTCGATGGTGTGCCGTTAGCGCGACATCGTCTACTTGAGCGCCATCTCGTCGTTGATGACGTATTTGGCCTTGAGCCTACCTCGCTTGTAGCTGACCGAAAGCATGGTACGGCGATGGCGTCACTGATCGTGCATGGTGATCGCAATCGCAAAGAATCGCCAATATTAAGAAGAATTCACGTTGTGCCAGTTGCATCAGCAAGGCGCGCAGGCTCAGATGAAGAATTCCCCGACAATCAACTCATCGTCGACGTGATCTATACGGCTGTACGCGGGATGCGAGAAGGCGTCAATGCTGCTGCGCCCGGTGTGCTGATCGTGAATCTATCACAGGGCAATCCGAGGCAAGCGTTTCATGGGCGCTTGTCGGCCTGGGCCAAATTGTTGGATCGACTGTCTTATCACTACGGAATTCTGTTCGTGATTAGTGCGGGCAATGCCACTGAACGATTCGCTGTACCCGGGTTCGCGAGTAGGACGGCTTTTGAAGATGCCGAGATGAAGGAAGGTGATACGGTAAACCCAAGGTCTACCAATGTTCTTGCTGGAGTAGCTGCAGTCATGGGCGAGCGTAGAATCATCTCGCCCGCTGAGTCAGTGAATGGGGTTACGGTCGGTGGTTGGAACAGCGATGCGGTGCCGTCCCATGAGCGGCAAGCAGCGCGGACCTTGATCGACCCTTACCCCGGTGTATCGATTTCCAATCCTTCCAGCCGCCTTGGCCCTGGATATCTCCTGGCAGTCAAGCCAGATATTCTGATGCCGGGCGCGCGCGAGCGGTTACTTGTTATTACAAGTGGTGGTTCACAAATAGAAGTAAAGCCTGCGGGGCCGCAACGGCCTGCCGGCCTGAAAGTTGCTGCACCTTCACGCGGCGGGCAGGAAGACGAGGGCTACACAAACGGAACCAGTGCTGCAGCCGCGCTTGCATCCAGAACGTGCCACCGCATTCATGATGCGCTCGAAGCGGCTTATGGCGACGCATTTCTCGCGCTGTCTCATCGTGAGCGTGCCGTGCTGCTGAAGGCTTTGCTTGTGCATACTGCACAATGGCCCAACGATACTGTTGAATTAATTAAGAAAACATTAAATCCTGCAGGTAAAAAGCATCATAGTCATCAAAAGGATGATGTTCGGCGATTTCTTGGATATGGCATCGTCGATGCAGATAGTGCTGTCGCTTGTGCCGATGATCGTGCGACGTTTTGGGTTGTAGGTGAGGTGAAAGAAAAAGAAGTGATACGCGTATCAATACCTATTCCAACTGCAATCAGCGGCAAAGCACAGCCGCACATCTTCGCTACAACCTTAGCGTGGTTTACACCGACTCATGTTGGTGCTAAAGCATATCGTGCTGTGCGTCTGATGCTCGTAGACGATGAGAAAATAGAATCGCTCGGGGTGAGTAAAGTTTCTTCTCAACCCAACTTTCGTCAAGGCAATAAAGGCACATTAATTTCCAGGCGATGGGAAGGCAGCAAAGCTCCCAATATCGTGGATGACACGATGATTACTCTGCGTGTTCAACGAGAGCCTGACGTCCCGGGTATGCGGATTGATGACCCGATTCCTTTTGGGCTAGCTGTCACGCTGGAGATGCCGGGAGTTGTCGAAATTTACGAACAAGTGAGGCAGCGATTGGTTGTGCAACCTCAAGTGCGAGTCCGTTGAGTCGTGTATCAGCCTGCTCAATGCAAATTGAGAGGCCAATTTACAGCCCCCCGTTGTTAATCCCCCAACGTCAACAGCGAAGCATTCCCCCCCGCCGCGGTCGTATTCACCGTCACCGTTTTCTCGGTGGTGAACCGCGGCAAGTAGTGCGGGCCGCCGGCTTTGGGGCCGGTGCCGGAGAGGTTTTGTCCGCCGAAGGGCTGTACGCCGACGACCGCACCGATCTGGTTGCGGTTGACGTAGATATTGCCGACTTTCGCGCGCGCGGTGATGCGGTCGATGGTTTCGTCGATGCGCGAGTGGATGCCCAGGGTGAGCCCGAAGCCGGTGGCATTGATGGTGTCGATGACTTGGTCGAGTTGATCGGCTTTCCAGCGAATGACGTGCAGCGCGGGGCCGAAGTTCTCGCGGGTGAGCTGCGACAGCGACTGCAGTTCCCAGGCGCGCGGTGCGAAGAAGGTGCCGTGGGCGGTGCTGTCGTCGGTGGCGGCGGTGGCGATGAGCTTCGCGCCTGCGGTCATTTTCGCCGCGTGATCTTCCAACAGCTTCAACGCGTCGGCATCGATCACCGGGCCGACGTCGGTCGACAATAAACCCGGATCGCCGACTTTGAGTTCGGCCATTGCGCCGGCCAGCATGTGCATGACTTTGTCGGCGATATCGTCCTGCACGAACAGCACGCGCGCGGCGGAGCAGCGCTGGCCGGCGGAAGTGAACGCGGACGAGATCGCATCTTTCACCAACTGCTCCGGCAGCGATGATGAATCGCCGATCAGCGCGTTCTGGCCGCCGGTTTCGGCGATCAGCACGCCGATAGCGGCATCGCGCGCGGCCAGTGCGCGGTTGATCGCGCGGGCAGTGTCGTTGGAGCCCGTGAACGCGACGCCAGCGACGCGCGGATCTCTGGTCAGCGCCGCGCCGACGGTGGCGCCGTCGCCGGGCAGGAACTGCAGCACGGCTTCGGGTACGCCGGCTTCGTGCATCAGTTTCACTGCGGCATAGCCGATGAGATTGGTCTGCTCGGCGGGCTTGGCGATCACGCTGTTGCCGGCGGCCAGTGCGGCCGCGACTTGGCCCATGAAAATCGCCAGCGGAAAATTCCACGGCGAAATACAGACGAATACGCCGCGGCCGGAAAGCTGCAGCGTATTGGATTCGCCGGTCGGGCCGGGCAGGGCTTCGACCGCAAAAATCTTGCGCGCCTGGCCGGCGTAATAACGCAGGAAATCCACGGCTTCACGCACTTCGGCAATGCCGTCCGGAATGGTCTTGCCGGCTTCCTTGGTGCACAGCGCGATGTACTGCGGCATGCGCTCTTCCAGCAGCTTGGCGGCGTGTTCGAGAATGGTCGCGCGGCTGGCGGCGGGCATCGCGTCCCACGCAGGCTGCGCGGCGACCGCGTTTTGCAGGGCTTTTTCGACGGTGGCGCTGTCGGCGGCCTGCCACTG
>JANOXT010000116.1:0-2664 GCA_031418555.1 Lysobacterales bacterium
TGCTGGATGCCGACAGCGGCGCTGAGCCGGGCATGCCGGTACGGTGATGCGGGTGCCGCGCTGCTTGATGTGCGCTGTAAATTGACACGGCGTGATGGTGGGTCAGGGCCCACCCTACGGGCATCGCAATGACTGTTGACCTGATCGAGCGCCTCGACCGCATCCTGCCGCAAACACAATGCGGGCAATGCGGCTACGCGGGCTGCAGGCCGTACGCCGAAGCGATGGCGTGCGGCGACGCGGGTGTGGACCACTGCCCGCCCGGCGGCGATGCCGGCGCGCGCGCGTTGGCGCATGCGCTGGGCGTGTCGGCGTTGCCTTACGACCGCACGCGCGGTGCGCATAAGCCGCCGCAGGTGGCGGTGGTGGTGGAAGCCGACTGTATCGGCTGCACAAAGTGCATCCAGGCCTGCCCGGTGGACGCCATCATCGGTGCGGCCAAATACATGCACGTCGTGATCGAACCGCTGTGCACCGGCTGCGAACTGTGCATCCCGGCATGTCCGGTGGATTGCATCGTGCTTTTGCCCGCTGTTGGAGACACCGCATGACCTATCGCGCGCTGGATGCCAGCGCCATCATCGCCACGTGCGCGCGGCTCAGTGGACGCATCGACGAGCGCTTCCATGGCTCCGGGCTGTCGAAGGTTGCGCTCGAACTTCTGGCAGTCGCGCGCGACACCACCGAAACGATCGGACACATCCGGCGGCCGCGCTGGTGGATCCGCTGCGTGGTGGCCTTGGTATTGCTGTCGATGCTGGCGATCGCCGTCGGTCTGGCCATGTCCGCAAGCGCGCCGTCGTCGCAGATGGAACTGTTCGCGCTGCTGCAGTTGATCGAGTCCGGAGTCAACGACGTGATCTTCCTTGGCGTCGCGATATTTTTTCTGTCGTCGCTGGAAACGCGCCTGAAACGTCGCGCTGCGCTGCGCGCGCTGCATCAGCTGCGCAGCCTCGCCCATGTCATCGACATGCATCAGCTGACCAAAGACCCCGAACCGCTGCTGTCGCCGGACGTGGCCACCGCGTCGTCGCCCCAGCGCACTCTGAGCCGCTTCGAACTGGGCCGCTATCTCGATTACTGTTCGGAGATGCTGGCGATCATCAGCAAACTCGCAGCGCTGTACGTGCAGAATCTCGACGACCCGCAGGTGCTGGACGCCGTGAACGATATCCAGGGGCTGACCACCGGGCTGTCGTCGAAGATCTGGCAGAAGATCATGATCATCAACAACATGCCGGTGCGCGACGACGCGCTTTGACTGCACGCGGTGGATGACGCTCTTGAAAATCGCTGAACAGTCCCGTCAAAAAATTTCTAATCTCTCAAAAAATGCTGTCATTCCGAACGAGAGTGCCGCCTGAGAAGACATCTGCTTGCGCTGGCAGCGTCACACAGCAGATCCTTCCACCCGCTCTTGGGGCGTTCGGGATGACGGATGACGGATGATCGACCCGTTGTGTGCGTGGAGTGCGCGTGTCGCGCACCTTTGCCTGAGCTCCGCGACAATCCGGTGTGCGACACGCGCATCCGGTGAAACTATGGTTTCTGCTTCTGTTCGCAGGCCGAGCAGATCCGCTCCACCTTGTAGCCTTTGGCGCGCAGCTTCTCGACCACACCGTCCTCGCCAAGCAAATGCAGGGCGCCGACCACGACCAGCGTGTCGTCATCGGTTTGGTCATCGAGCATCCGCTGCAATCTGGGCAACCAGGCGTCGTTGCGGGCGACGTTGATCCGCTGGTACAGCTTCGGATAATCATGGCGCATGCTGCTGGCCATGCCGTCCCACAACAGGGCCTGGTCGCCGCGGCGCCATGCGTCGTGAAGTTTTTCGAGTTCGCTCTGCGTGCCCGCCGCTTCGCTCATGGATTCTTCGAGAAACTGCAACTGCTCGTCCTTGCTCATGGTCTGGAAGACGGCGATCTGTTCACTGCCTGTTTCCAGACCCGTGGTGGGCTTGGATGCGCGGCTGGCGAGTTCGATGAAGTGCATATCCAGACCGATCTTCGGATCGAGACCGATCTTGTTCATTTCGATGACCGAAATGGTGAGCCCGACGAACCATGGATCGAACCTCTGCAGCGCCTGCGCAGGCAAACCCATGGTCTGCAGCACATCGCTGTTGTCGGCGACCCAGGCGTCGAGCCGGGTCACGGTGGCCTCTGGCAAGTCGCTGTTGAGCAGCGTCCCGTCCCTGCGCAAGGCCGCCTGGCCCATCGCCATGCCGAGCTGCGGCGACAGCATTTCCTCCGGCGGCAACTCGAACACCAGCGCTTCGGCATCGTCGAATGCCGCATCGATATCGGACGAGAGCGGGTAATCGTCCGGCTTCAGCATGTGAAACGACCCGAGCAGATACAGATCGTTGTCGGCGTCGGAAATTTTCCACATCAGCGGCACCGGCGGCACGTGCGTTGCCTCGCGCGACTTCGCTGCGTCCACCGATGAGACCGGCGCTGCGAACGCGATGAGCACACCGATTAAAAGTGGTTTGAAAATCATGGTGATCCTATTGACCCGGCCAGATGATCTCAGACGTGATCTATATGAAGTTGTCCTTCTCCCCGCACGTGGGGAGAAGGACATCGAAATATGTCGATACTGCGTCATTGCGACGTCAATGCTTTACGCCATAGCGTTTTTCGCCTGCGGTGACGGCAAGAT
>JANOXT010000117.1:0-14272 GCA_031418555.1 Lysobacterales bacterium
CGGCGAGAAGCCGCAGATGCAGGCCGATGCGACCTGCAAGCTGTTGATCACCAGCCTCGACTACCCGGACAAAAAGCTGCACGACATGTATCGGCAGGCGGTGTCGAATCTGGAGCAGCTGGGCCCCAGCGGCGGATTCAAGTCGCGGCAGCAGCTGGAGAATGCTGCGGCGGCGGTTGCGGTGGACGCGAGGGCGACGGGTCTGAGCGAGATCAACCACATCAGCAAAACGACCGGACCGAGTGGCCAGGTGTTTCTGGTGGCGGTGCAGGGCAATCCGGCCAGTGCGGCGTCGAAGAATTCGTACATCGACTACACCCAGGCGGTGAATCAGACGGTGGAGCAGAGCACGAAGATGGCGCAACCGCCGCCGCAGACTGCGCCGGCGCAGAAGCCATCATCGGAAGAAGCGCCGGCGTTGGACAGCGCGGTTCGCGGCAAGACGGCCTGAGGACTCGCGTCGGTCGCGTGGCATCGTATGGCGAACGGACAGGCCGTCTTTCGACGGTCTTTTCTGCTGCGGCGCGATCGAGCCGCGCTGTGCGCTTCAGCGCAGCAGGCTTGCGATCATCCCGGCATGTCGCTGTGCCTGCGCCTCGCGACGCAGACGGCTGGCGGTGAAGATCGAACACATGTCGGCGACGGCAGCGTCGAAAATTTCGTTGACGATCACATAGTCGAACTCGTGGTAATGCGACATTTCCTCGCGCGCGGCGGCAAGGCGGCGCGCGATGGTGTCTTCGCTGTCCTGGCCGCGCTTGCGCATGCGCTCTTCCAGCGCTTCCCGGGACGGCGGCAGGATGAAAATGCCGACGGCGTCCGGCACTTTGTCGCGAACCTGCCGCGCGCCCTGCCAGTCGATTTCCAGCAATACATCGCGACCTGCTGCGAGTTGCGGTTCCACCGACTGCCGTGCGGTGCCCTTGAGGTCGCCGTGCACCAGGGCATGCTCGAAGAAATCGCCGGCGTCGATCATGCGCTGGAATTCATCCGCGGCGATGAAGTGATAGTGCAGCGCGTGGCGCTCGCCCGGACGCGGCGCGCGCAAAGTGAACGAGATCGACAGCGCGATGTTCGGGTCGCGGGCCAGGCATGCGTTGACGATGCTTGATTTGCCCGCGCCCGACGGCGCCGCGACGATGAAAAGGGTTCCGCGCATAGGGCTGGGGATCGGCAGTGTGGAGTGGGAAAGGGGAATCGAGCGTCGATGCAGGATGGTGAGGTCGGGACGCATCGCGTATCAGCAGGCACGATACATCAGATGAATCGCATGCCTGCGCGTCCGGCGATGCTGTACTCCCCACTACTCGATGTTTTGCACCTGCTCGCGGATCTGGTCGATCAGCACCTTCAGCTCCACCGCCAGCGCCGAAGTCCGCGCGTCCACCGACTTCGAGCCGAAGGTGTTGGCTTCGCGGTTGAATTCCTGCAGCAGGAAATCCAGGCGACGGCCGGCGGACTCCTTCTGGCCCAGAATACGGCGAAGTTCGGTGATATGGCTGTCCAGCCGGTCCAGCTCCTCGTCCACGTCGAGTTTCTGCAGCCCCATGACCAGCTCCTGCTCGAAGCGACCGGGATCCACCGGCTGGGCCAGATCGGCAAGACGGTTCACCAGTTTCTGTTTCTGCCCCGCGCGGATCGCCGGCATCAGCGTGCGCGCATCGGCGGCGTGACGGGCGATCGCGTCGACGCGGTCGAGGATATTCGCCGCCAGATTCGCGCCTTCACGGCCGCGCGCATCGAGAAACTGGTTGAGTACGTCGTCTAGCAGCGACAGCGCCTCGGCGTGCAGCGCCGCCGGGTCGCCGCTCTGGGTCTGCAGTACGCCCGGAAATTTCAGCAGCTCGGTCATGTCCACGCGCATCGCCGGGAAGTGCTCCTGCAGATCGCGCGCAAGCGCGGCCAGATGCGCCACGCGCGCCGGATTCAGCTGCAGCGTGTCGCTCTGATCGCTGCTGCGCAGGCGCATCGCCAGTTCGATCTTGCCGCGCGACAGGCGCGCAGAGACGCGCTCGCGGATCGCAGGCTCCACGGCCCGCAGTTCGTCGGGCAGGCGCACGCCCAGTTCCAGGAAACGGTGATTGACCGCGCGCACTTCGCAGCCGAGCGTGCCCCACGGGGTATTGCGTTCGCCGGCGGCGAAAGCGGTCATGCTGCGGATCATTGCGGTAGTCCTCATGGCGGATGTCGCCGGAGATCCAGCGCGCGGCGAGCATTGTCGTCGATCGGCAGGCCAGCGGGACGGCGGGAGTGGGGATGGATGGCGATGGATGGCGATGGATGGAGCGATGGTAAACTCGTCCGCCCTGTCGCAGGCAATATCCCATGAGCATCGCCCGTCCCAGCGGCCGCACGCCCGCGCAGCTGCGCCCGGTCCGGATCGAGCGCGCCTATACCCGCCACGCCGAGGGTTCGGTGCTGGTGTCCTTCGGCGAAACCCGTGTGCTGTGCACCGCCAGCGTCGACAACAAGGTGCCCGGCTTCATGCGCGGCAAGGGCGAGGGCTGGGTGACGGCGGAATACGGCATGCTGCCGCGCGCGACCCACACCCGCAGCGACCGCGAGGCCGCACGCGGCAAGCAGGGCGGGCGGACGCTGGAGATCCAGCGGTTGATCGGCCGCTCGCTGCGCGCCTGCGTCGATCGCGGCGCATTGGGCGAACGCACCATCACCCTCGACTGCGACGTGCTGCAGGCCGACGGCGGCACCCGCACGGCCGCGATTACCGGCGCCTACGTGGCGCTGGTCGATGCGGTGCGCTGGCTGCAGAAACGCAAGGACATCAGCAAGGATCCGATTCACGGCGCGGTCGCTGCGGTGTCGGTCGGCGTGTATCGCGGCGTGCCGGTGCTTGATCTGGACTATGCCGAAGACAGCGACTGCGACACCGATATGAATGTGGTGATGAACGATGGCGGCGGTTTCATCGAACTGCAGGGCACGGCGGAGGGCCATGCGTTCCGCCGCGACGAACTGGATGCGCTGCTTGCGCTGGCCGAACAGGGCATCGCCGAACTGCTGGCGGCGCAGCGCGCGGCGCTTGCGGGCTGAGCGGATGTTCGCGCGCCGATGAAGCGCCATATCGCCTGTTTCGCGCTGGTTGTCGACGATTACGACCGTGCGATCGCGTACTACACCGATGTGCTCGGCTTCGAGCTGCGCGAAGACGCCCCGCGCGGGCCGGGTAAACGCTGGGCGGTGGTGGCGCCGGCGGGCGCTGAAACCGCGATCCTGCTGGCGCAGGCGTCCAACGACGCCCAGCGTGCCCGGATCGGCGACCAGACCGGCGGTCGCGTCGGGTTTTTTCTGCATACCGACGATTTCCGCCGCGACCATGCCGCGATGCTGGCGAAGGGCGTGCGATTCATGGAGCCGCCGCGCGAGGAGGATTACGGCATCGTTGCGGTGTTCGAGGATCTGTACGGCAATCGTTGGGATCTGCTTGAACCCGCACAGACCGGGTCATAACGATGCAGGCTGCGCAACGCTGGGCAGCGGCCTGAAAGCCGCCCAACCGTGCGCTTTGGTTTTTTGTCTTTCACATGCAGATGTATGAAACTTATTCTTGCCAGCAGTAATCAGGGAAAACTCGCCGAGCTGCGCGACCTGCTTGTCGATGCCGATATCGACCTGCATGCGCAGTCTGAGTTCGGCGTTGAGGATGCCGACGAAACCGGTTTGACCTTCATCGAGAATGCGATTCTCAAAGCGCGTCACGCTGCGCGTGCGACCGGGCTGCCGGCACTGGGCGACGATTCCGGGCTGTGCGTCGATGCGCTGAACGGTGCGCCCGGGCTGTACAGCGCACGCTACTCCGGTGTGCATGGCGATAACGCGGCGAATATCGCCAGATTGCTCGATGCGCTGCGCGATGTGCCCGAGGCTAAGCGCAGTGCGCGGTTCTTGTGCGTGCTTGCGATGCTGCGCCATGCCGACGATCCGCAGCCGCTGGTCGCCGAAGGCGTATGGGAAGGCCGCATCCTGTTCGCGCCGCGCGGCGACGGCGGTTTCGGCTATGACCCGGTATTTTTCGACCCGGATGTCTTCGGTCCCGGACGCGGCATGGGCGCGGCCGAACTCGACGCTTCGCTGAAAAACCGCATCAGCCATCGCGGCCGTGCGCTGGCGCAGCTGCGTGAGGCGCTGCTTGCGGCGGTTCGGCCTGCGCGATGCTGAGCTTGCCGCCGCTCGCGCTGTATGTGCATCTGCCCTGGTGCGTCCGCAAATGTCCTTACTGCGATTTCAATTCGCACGAGGCCAAGGGCGCGCTGCCGTTCGATGCTTACGTCGATGCGCTGATCGCCGATCTCGACCACGATCTGCCGCTGGTCTGGGGCCGCACCGTGCAGACGGTGTTCTTCGGCGGCGGCACGCCCAGCCTGTTTCCGGCGCCGGCGATCGACCGTTTTCTGCAGGCGGCCAGCGCGCGGCTGCGGTTCGCGCCGGGGTGCGAGATCACCCTGGAAACCAACCCCGGCACCGCCGAACACGGGCGCTTCGAGGATTACCGCAAGGCCGGCGTGAACCGCCTGTCGTTCGGCATCCAGAGTTTCGACGACGGCTGCCTGCAGCGGCTGGGCCGCATCCACGACAGCGGCCAGGCCGAGGCCGCGGTGACGCTGGCGCAGAATGCGGGGTTCGACAACATCAATCTGGACCTGATGTACGCATTGCCCGGGCAGACGCTGGCGATGGCCGAATACGACCTGCAGCGCGCGTTCGCACTGCAGCCTGCGCACATCAGTCATTACCAGCTCACGCTGGAACCCAATACGGTGTTCGCGGCGCGCCCTCCGGGCGGTATACCCGACGACGACGCGGCCTGGGATATCCAGGAACACTGCCAGGCGCTGTTGGCCGACGCGGGCTATGCGCAGTATGAAATCAGCGCCTATGCGCAGCCCGGCCGGCAGTGCGCGCACAACCTCAACTACTGGCGGTTCGGCGATTACCTGGGCATCGGCGCCGGCGCGCACGGCAAGATCAGCCTGCCTGCGAGCGATGCCGCCCGTACGCCGGAGGAAGCCCGTGACCGCGTGCTGCGACGCTGGAAGCACAAGCACCCGGCGACTTATCTGGCCCATGCGGGCAACGCCGGTGCGATCGGTGCCGACACCGTCATTCCCGCTGAACAGCTGCCGTTCGAGTTCATGCTGAACGCGCTGCGCCTGCGCGAGGGCTTCGCGCTGGATCATTTCGAGTCCCGCACCGGGCTGCAGCGGGCGGCGATCGATACGCCGCTTGGCCGCGCAATCGACGCCGGTTGGCTGTCGCGTGACGGCGCGCGGATCGTGCCCACCGAATCCGGACTGCGCTTTGCCAACGATGTGATTTCCCTGTTCCTGACAGCGGATTCTGCCGAACCATGAGCGTGCGCATGCGGCGGCAGCGCTGTGTGTTGCAACGCAGCAGTTGGCTCGCGGCGGCCGATCATGTTAAGAAATGCGGCTATCGTCGCACTTCGACAGGCTGAGATGGCTTCGCCCACCGACTCCCAGGACACCGCCGCGCCAAGGACATTGGCCTCTGCAGGGCTGCCACGGCGCGTGCGCCGCACGCTTGAGCGTGCGCTTGCGCTGTTCAGCGAGGATCTGGAGCGCAATCTCACCACTACGGTGACCGAATTCGAGGAGGAACTGTTCCGTCTTGCCGACCGCGTCGGCACCACCGGCAGCTCCGCCGACTACATGCATACCCTGCGCATCGTGCGTTTGAACCGTCACGATCTGGTGCCGCGATTCATGCAGGTGGTGGAAACCGGGCTGGCCGGCATCCGCAAGCCGATCGTGTTCCCGGCAACGTCGCGACCGGCTCCTGCCCCCATTGCGATGGTGAACTTCCGCAATCTCAGTCTCGTCGACGAGTCGGTGATGGACGAGGGCGCGGTGCTGCATGCGATCGCCTCGCGCCAGGAGTCGCGCGCGAATCTGGTGCTGCACCTGTTGGGACAGCGCTTCGGCGTGCTCGCCGGAGCGCCCGCGTTCGACGGCGAGCGGATTCCGCTCGGCCCGCAGGCGCTGTGCCGCGCGATCCGCCATGCCACCGAAAGCGTGCAGCTGGACCATGGCGCACGGCTGCTGTTCTATCGGATTTTTGATCGAAGGGTGATGGTCCACTGCCAGAGTCTGGCCGAGAAGCTGGATGCGCTGCTGGCCGAAGAAGGCGTGCTTCCGGGGCTGACCTACGTGCCGATGCGCACCCGCGCCATGGGCGGCGGTGGCGACAGCGATGACGACAGCGAAGGCGGCGACGCAGCCGAGGACGCAACGGAGGACACCGACGCGCAGAAGATGTCGACCGCGCGTTCCGGCGGCGGGCAGGGCGGTATGCGTGCAGGCGGCGCTCAACAAAGCGGCGCTCAACAAGGTGGCGCTCAAGGCGGCAGCTCGCGCGCTGGCGGCGGTGCGCAGTCGCAGAGCGCGCCCACCTGGATGTCCGGTGCGCCCGCATCCGGTGCCGGCAAGCGGGGTCAGGGTCGCGATGCTGGCACCAACCCGTTCGCGAGCCGCAGCGACGAAGGCGCGGATCTGTCTTCGGGCGACGACAACAGCGACCCCAACCGCCCGTTCACCACGTGGATGGGCCAGCCGATGCCCAGCGCGGCGGTCGCCAGCGAACAGGCGGCCTACCACGACCTGCAGCAGCTCCTCTCGCGTCGTCGCGCCGAGGCCGAACGCCACAATCCGGTTCCGCCCAACCAGCGACCGGAGCGCGTCATCGCAACCCGCGATCTGCTGCAGACGCTCGGCCGCATGGATGCCGACCCCATGCCGGGCGGCGACCTGCCCAACATCGCCGATATCAAACAGTCGCTGTTGACCCAGGCCCGGCAGCAGTACGGCAAGCCGGTGGAACTGGCGCCCAGCGACAGCGACACCTTCGATCTTGTCGAACTGCTCTACAGCCATCTGCAGCGGGAAATCCGCGACGATGCCCCGGCCGCGGCGCTGGTCAAGCGCATGCAGCTCACGCTGCTGCGCGTCGCGCTGCAGGACCGCGCGTTTTTCGTCCGTCCCAATCACCCGGCGCGGCAGCTGCTGAGCACGGTGTCCGAAACCGCGGCAAAATGGCTGGCAGACGACGACTTCGATCCGCAGCTGCTCGCGCCGCTGCAGCAGGCGGTGACCCACGCGGTCAAGCATTACGAGGGCAACGGCAATCTCGAAGTTTTCGAGCAAAGCAACAAACAGCTGCAGACGCACATCGACATCCAGGTGCGACGCGCCGAAACCCTGGAAAAGCGCCACGTCGAAGCCGCGCGCGGCAAGGAAAAGCTCGAAGCGGCGAAACTGCGCGCCGAAGAGGTGCTCGCCGAAACCATCGGCGAAGCGCCGCTGCCCAGATTCACCCGCGCGCTGTTGACCCAGGCCTGGGCCGATGTGCTCACGCTCACCTTCCTGCGCCACGGCGAAGGTTCGGAGGAATGGAACCGGCAGATCGACGCCACGCGCCAGATCGTCGCCGCCTGCACCCATCGCGATGCCAATGCTGAACACCCGGCGCTGAAGTCGCATGTGGAAGCGGCGCTGAAACAGGTCGGCTATCACGAGGACGAAGCCGAAGTCATCGCCAAGCGTCTGTCCAGCAACGTGCGCGATGAGGAAGACGGCGAATCCCGCACCGAGCTGACGATGAAGCTCAAGGCGCGCGTGCGTCTGGGCGAAGACTCGCAGAAAGCGCGCAAGCCGGATCTGCCCGCGCGCTCGCCGCACGAACAGGAGTGCTACGAACAACTGCGACTGCTGCCGTTCGGCACCTGGATGGAGTTCGTCACCAATCAGCAGGGCGATATCGTCCGCCGCCGCATGTCGTGGTTCAGCCCGGTTACCGACAACGCGCTGTTCGTCAACCAGCGCGGCCAGCGTATCGGCGAGCATTCGCTGGACAGCCTGGCGCGGATGATGGCCAAGGATCAGGTGCGCATCGTCACCGTGCAGCGCGCCGGTCTGGTTGATCGCGCCTGGCATGCGGCGATGAATGCGCTGCGCAGCCTTACCGGCCGTCGCGAGGACCATGCCGAAGACGAGCAGGGCGAAGCTGCCGCAGATGCGGATATCGCCGTGCGCTCCGGCGCCGCCGCGCCCATCGACGCCGCGGTAACGGCTGCAGAGGGCACCTTCGTCCATTCCGTGCCCAGCGCCGAACCGCGCAACCCGCCGGCGGTGCCGTATCCAGGCCTGATCGGCGATGAATCCGCCGAGCTTCCGCCGAAAGGAAATGCGTGATGAGCAGCAAAGAACATCGCCGCTCGCCGCGGCGGAAAGTCGCCGAGACCGTGCTGGTCAGCGACGTGATGACCGAAGAAATCGTTGGCCGCATCGGTAATCTCTCCGGCGGCGGCATGCTGCTGATGGCCAGCATTCCGCTGCACGAAGATGCGCTCTACCAGTTCCGCTTCCGGCTGCCGGGTATCGACGGCGCCGATATCGAAGTCGGCGCGCATCTGCTGTGGCTCGACCGCGCCAGTTCGCCGGGGCAATCCTGGGTCGGTTTCCGGTTCATTTCGCTCACCGACGCGCATCGCGAGCGGCTGGTCGCCTGGGTCGATGCGCCAGGCTCGCAGTACGACTGAAGACGGGCGGCGCAGACCGTCGCGCCGCTGAATCCCGACCCGCGCATGCATCGCTGCGTCGGTTGTATCGCGCAAAATGCGCTCCAGGCAATTGCATAGCTCCCCGCCGAACATCCCCCGCATCCATTCCGAGCGAGTCGCCATGTCCGCAGATCTGTCCCGCCTCTACGCCGACCATCTCGCCACCCAGCGTGCGCGCACCGACGAGGCCTTGGCGCGCGGTGGTTTCGATCATCTGGTCGTGCCCAGCGGCACCCAGCACTATCAGGTGTTCGACGACCGCGACTACCCGTATGCGGTCAATCCGCATTTCAAGGCATGGCTGCCGCTGACCCAGCTCCCCGGCAGCTGGTTGATCCATACCCCGGGCGAGCGCCCGAAAGTGCTTTATCTGCAGCCGCACGATTACTGGCACGTGGTGCCGCAGGCGCCGAACGGCGACTGGGTGGAGCACTTCGATATCCGCATCATCCGCAAACCCGATGACGCGAAGCAATATCTGCCGAAGAACGCCGCACGCTGTGCGATCCTCGGCGAAGCGCAGAGCGCGCTGGGCCAGTACGGGGCGTTCGCGCCGAACAATCCGCAGCCGGTGCTGGATTATCTGCACTATCACCGCGGTTACAAGACGCCGTACGAAATCGAGATGATGCGCGAAGCGACACGCGTCGGTGTGCGCGGTCATCGCGCCGCCGAACGCGCGTTCCACAGCGGCGCGAGCGAATTCGGCATCCATCTGGCCTACTGCCAGGCCGCGCGCCAGGACGCCAACGATCTGCCCTACAGCAACATCATCGCGCTCAACGAACACAGCGCCGTGCTGCACTACACCGATCGCGACCGTCAGGCGCCGCGCCCGGTGCGCAGCTTTCTGATCGACGCCGGCGGCAGCCATCGCGGCTATGCCTGCGACATCACCCGCACCTACGCCGCCGATCCCGGCAGCGAGTTCAAGGCAATGATCGACGCTGTCGACGCCGCGCAGCAGACGATGTGCGCGCAGGTGCGCGCTGGCACCGACTACAAAAACATCCACCTCGACGCGCATCTGGCGCTCGCCAAGATCCTGCGCGATGTCGAGCTGATCAATATTTCGCCGGAAGTCGCGGTGGAGACCGGCGTCAGCAGCGCGTTCTTCCCGCACGGCATCGGTCATGGCATCGGCCTGCAGGTCCACGACGTCGCCGGCTTTGCGGCAAGCGATAGCGGCGGCACCATCGGCAAACCCGATGGGCATCCGTATCTGCGTCTCACCCGCGTGCTTGGCCCCGGCATGGTGGTCACCATCGAGCCGGGAATCTACTTCATCGACATGCTGCTGGATGCCCTGAAAGACAAAGGTCTTGGCCCAAGCGTGAACTGGGATCGCGTCGCCGCGTTCAAGCCATTCGGCGGGATTCGCATCGAAGACGATGTGGTGTGCACCGAAGGCGAGCCGATCAATCTGACGCGGGAAGGGTTTGCGGCTGGGTGATGCTCATCGGGCGCGCCTTGGCAAATCGGTTTTCCGGAACGGCGCCTTTGGGCGCCGTTTTTCGTTTCTCAACATTCGGTTCTGGTGGTGTCAGGTGAATCTGAAGAAGTTGCAAGCGAATCAATGCAAGGCGGCGATGAGCGATATTGCTCTTCTTGATCATCGTCCGCTTTCGTATGGATAGTGCGTTAATGAGGACAGTGCGCTTCAAGTGCAGCATTTGTGACCTTGCAAGGCTTTCAAAAAATTAGATATTCCCATCGCAACCATCCTTCTGGAAGAACCTGTCATGCATTTGCGAGTGCTCACATACAACGTTCAGTGCCGCCCTCTCGTCGACGTTATCGACAACGAAGTCCGCGCTGAAGAAATCGCGCGCCGGATCGCGGCATCGCATTTGGATTACGACATCGTCTGTCTCAACGAGGTATTCGATGAAGATGCTCGCGATAAATTCGTCGCCGGACTCGAGACGAAATATCCACATTACATCAGGAGTATCGGCGGCGACGTTGGTTTTGCCGCGTCGTTTGCAGACACGGATAAGCCCGGGTTCATCGCGCTATCCGTCGGTTTTCAACTCCTGACGCTGGGGTTGATTGATCTGTTTGGAGAATCTGAGGACAGTGGGCTGATGTTGTTCAGCCGCTTTCCTTTCGATACCAAGCCAAATGCGGAAGATCCTGCCGGCACACCGGTGCCGGCCGTCAACTGGCAGCCTTATTCGCAGCGTACCGGAACGGATGCGCTTTCCGAAAAAGGCGCGCTGGCAATTCGTCTTCTATTGCCGGACGGAGGTAAGTACGTCGTCAGCGCGACGCATATGCAGGCCAGCGACAATGATGACGAAGAGAATGCCGACATCCGTCTCTCGCAGTTGGACGAGGCGTGGGTGAATATGAAGCCGTTGCTGTTGGATGATGGCCGCGAGTACGACTTTATTCATTGCGGCGATATGAACGTGAATGGCGCGATGACGCTGCCGGATGCGAGCGATGCCGGCGGCGAATGGAAGGCGCGCTTCTCGCAGCCCATGGTGAGTGCCGCAGACTATTGGGATGCAGTCGCCTTCGAGCAAAGCCCGCACCTGTGGGATGCCGTTGGCGGCGGTTTGATCCACCCCGTCGACCCGGGTATCACGGTGCCGACCGTCAACGGCGACCGGCGCTACGATTATTTTCTGACCCGTCCCAGTGGTAATGGCAACCGCACGTTGCAGCACGCCTTTATCGACCATCCGCTATGCGCGACGGTACCGAAGCTGTCGTTCACCAGCGATCATTGGCCGGTGGTCGCCGACTTGATGCACGACCACCGCGGATCGGGCACCAGCGCAGCGCGGGGTATTCAGGTGCTCTGCGATGAAGCCACGCCATCCTTCGGAATCGGCAATGGGCTGCGAGCCGGTGAGATTGTCTGGTTCTGCGTGCTCAATGCAGGCACGTATGAATTCGCGACGTTCGGGGCGGATATCACGTTGTACGGCGAGGACAATCTCAGTCGACCCTTGGCGGTTTATCAGACGTTGAATCGCGGCGCTGAGCGCAGTGTCAAATACCTGCTGCCAGGCGCTCCCGTGTTCGTGAAGCTGCAGGCGGCCGATCGCTATTCGGCACCTGCGTATGCGTTGAATATCCGTCGCTATCTTGGCACCAGTTTGCGCGATGCAATCGGGCTGGCGCGTCGCACGACGGAAACGTCGAATCATCGTGTCGCCGCGCCAAACAGCGGCTACGAGTGCCGTCTTGGCGATGGCGAAACGGTTGCGGACGCGCGTTACTTCGAATTCGATGTATTGAAAACATCAAGCGGAAAACCGCAGCGTGTGCACGTGGCGTGCGCGTCCACCGCCGGTGGCGCGCCGATGCGCCTGATCCTGGTGCAGGAATTTGCGCCCGATGCGCTCAATGTCCTGGGCAACACCCGGTACGGGACTGGCGCGTTCTCGATCGATGCCGAATTGGAAGCGGGTCATTATTTCGTGGTCGTGCAGCGACAGCCTGGGAGTGGTTTTGCAGGCTCGGATTTCTCGCTGTCCTGGGATTCGAATGTGTCGATGTTGTACGGGCCCGAGGCCTATTACAACGCAAGGGGCGACGCCGATGTGAACCCGCTGGCGGGGCTTCCGCCACCGGACGGAATCAAATTGGCATGCATCGAAGAAACCGACAGTCCCTTCGATCTGGGTGCGGACGACATCGCGATCGAACTGCTTGCCGACGGGGTTAGCGTTGTCGTCATCCCGAACTCTGAGTTGGGCAATTTCGATACCGGCGAGTTCCGTTGGCTCGACCCGTGGATATCCTCGCCCATTACTTATGTCGATCGGCTGCAGCTCAAGATCGCCGAGGAAGACACGTTCGTCGACGATAGGAGCAGCATCGAATTCCCTGTTGCCGCGAAGTATCGCGGCGGCGGTCGACCTGTCAACAAGAGGCTCAAGGCCGACGTAGTGGTTGTGACTGAGCGTACGGATTTCAGCGGTGGAACCTATGCACTGACGGTGACGTTGGGATAAGGCCGTAAGGTGTATTGGCTGTCGTAGGGGGCACAAGCGAACCGTCATGCACCGCCCTTGAGATTTCCGATGACGGCAACACCCGGCGGCGCATGACGCCTTCGGCCGATGCGCCCTAAGAATGCGGCTGCGGTTTGCGGGCGTTTTCGCGCGCTTCGCGATGCGCGGTTTCGGCTAGGACTTTGAACTGGCGTTCGCGTTTGAGCCACAGCTCGTTGCCGGTGTCTTCTTCGACGTCGGTCTGTGGGATCTGGCCGAAGGCGATGCGCATCGGAGCGGCCTGCTGCGACAGGGCGCTCTGCATCGCGCCGAAGTACAGGGCATTGTTGCCGTAGCGCTGGTTGATCTTGTCGAGCACGACGCTCATCTCGCGGCTGCGCTTGCGGTCGGGCATCAGCTCGCCGCTGACGCTGCCGCACGCTTCCAACTGCACCAGGGTCACCGCCACCGACAGCGGCGGGTAACGTTTCGGATTCCAGCGGCCGTTGGCGAGTGCGCGCTCCAGCGCTTCCAGTGCGTCGCCCAGCAGTTTGAGTAAGGTCGGTGTGTCGTCGACCGGCGCGAACGCGAGGTCGCGTTCGAAACGTTTGTCCATGCCAACGAAGCGGATCCGGATCGCAAGGCCGCCGGCGAGGAACTGTTCCTTGCGCAGGCGCATTGCGGCTTTGGCCAGCAGTTTGAACAGCACCGAGCGCGCGCCGTCGTAATGGCGCAGCTCCGGGCCGAGCACGTGGGAATGACCGACCGAGCCGCGCTGGGTCTCGCGTCTGGGCAGATGAAAACCGCGCAGCTGCAGCCAGTAGCGTTCGCCTTCGATGCTGCCCCACGCGGCGCGCAGGTGTTCTCGGGTGGCGGCGCACAGTTGTTCGGTGGTGCGGATGCCGGCGCGATGCAGGCGGCGTTCCATCGACGGGCCGATGCCGCAGAAATCGCGCAGTTCCAATGCATGCAGCCGGTGCGGCAGATCGGCCATTTCCAGCACCGTCAGCCCATCGGGTTTCTGCATGTCGGACGCGGTCTTCGCGAGGAATTCGTTCGGCGCGATGCCGATCGAGCAGTGGATCGCGTCGAAGCCGCGGTCGAGCAGGGTGCGCTTGATGTTGGCCGAGATGGCTTCGGCGTTCGCGCGCTGGCGTTCGCGGCCGATCAGCCAGCACGGCACTTCATCGATGGAGCCGGGCTTGTCGTGGGGGATGCAATCGCCGATGGCGTCCATCAATTGGTGATGCAATTCCACGTAGCGCGCCGGCCGCCCTTCGATCAACACAATGTCGGGGCATTTCTGGCGCGCTTCCCACACCGGCGTGCCGGTCTTCACGCCGAAGGCCTTGGCTTCGTAGCTGGCGGCGATGCAGCAGGTAGTCTCCGCCATCACCGGTACCACGCCCACCGGGCGACCGCGCAGGCGCGGGTCGTCCTGCTGCTCCACCGAAGCGAAGTACGAGTTGAAGTCGACGAAGAGACAGCGCAGGGTCATGGGGTAACGGTCTTGAGCCGCACGTCCGCCCCAACGGGCCGTGCAGAGTCATCTGGTGATAAAGCGAACCCGGTCGCCGGAGCCGGGAGTCGATTATGGCACCGGGGCGCGACCGGTAGAGCGGCCTTCAGGCCCCTGCAATATCGCGGCACACCGGTCAGCGGCCGGAAGGCCGCTCTACCCGGCGCGCCCCCGTGCCCTAATCGACTCCCGGCACCGGCGACCGGGTTC
>JANOXT010000118.1:0-1783 GCA_031418555.1 Lysobacterales bacterium
TGGCGCACCGTTCATGGTGAGCGCCGTGGTGCCGCCCCAGGTATAATCGAATCCGACATGTGCCAGATCCGGGTATCGGTTTTGGAACCGCAAGAGCAGGGCTCGCGTGGCGCGCTCGGGCGACAGACCGCGCTCGTAGGAATAGAGCGAACGCACCATGAGCCGGTCAGCGCCGACACGACGCACGGTGGTGCCAAGGCGATGCGACGCCAGCAGGCCCCACGACGCCATCGAACCAAATTTTGCAAGTTCGGCCGCTGGCAGCGGTTGGGTGATCGCGGCGTAAGTATAAATCGTCACCAACTTGTCGCGCAGATAGCCGAAGTTCTTAACCGCAGCGTTGGTCGCCATAATCACGTGATCGGCGGTGATCCGCGCATCGGCGGTCTGCAACTCCCATTTCTTGGCTCTGCGGAGGTCGCGAACCGGAGACTGTTCGAACAGTTGGATCGGCGGCGGCAGCGCGTCAGCAAGCCCCCGGATCAGTGCTGCCGGCTGCACCAAATAGCCTTCCTCGGTGGCAAGGCCGCAGCGGTAATAAGAAGTGCCAATTCGTTGGCGAAGTTGGTCACGGTCTAGGTACACGTGCGGAACATTTAACGCCCGCACGATCTCCAACGAGGCCTGAACGGATTTTTCCCCGTCAACAGTGGCCGCAGCCTTGATCCGCCCGCTGCGATGAAGATCGCACGCAATGCCGTAGCGCTCGATCAAGCCGACAAGCTCGTTGAAGCCCTCAGCGCCATACCGATTGCGCGCGTCGGTCTGTGCGATCTCGGTTTCACTGAGACCACCTGCAATGTCGCTTGGGCTCAAGAACCCTGAATTGCGCGCCGACGAGCCTTCGCCGACGGTTGTTGCTTCCAATACGACGATTTCGGCGGTCGGATCGAGCTCATGCAACCGCCGAGCGGCAGCTAATCCGGTATAGCCGGCACCTACGATTGCGTACTTCGCAGTGATCTTGCCGCTGGCTGATGCCCGCGCCGTGCGCTGTGGCAGCATGGCATTCCAGCCGCAACCGTCAGGGTAGGAAGGATACGTCACTTTGTTCGAGCCCGATGTTCGATGCAGTTGCAAGGCGCAGGCTATCGCATGCGCGGGCAACGCACCACAAGCCGGGCCTTGGCGCGGCGACCTCGATCCGGTACAGGTGCGCGCGAGAGATTCATATGGTTAATCACAAGGGCAAACCGCCATGCTCCCGACCCCGCGCGCCGACCTGAAGCCCAACACCGCTGATTTCGAGCGCATTCCGCTGGTCAAGCCGACCGGCTTTCGCGAGTACGATGCGCGCTGGCTGTTCGGGCCGGACATAAACCTGCTGGGCATCCAGGCGTTGGGGCTGGGTCTGGGGACCTATATCCACGAGCTGGGGCAGTCGAAGATCGTCGTCGGCCACGACTTCCGATCCTACTCCCTGTCGATCAAGCAGGCGCTGATCCTGGGTCTGCTGGAAGCCGGCTGCCAGGTGCACGACATCGGCCTGGCCCTGTCGCCGACCGCCTACTACGCCCAGTTCGACCTGGACGCGCCCTGCGTGGCCATGGTCACCGCCAGCCACAACGAGAACGGCTGGACCGGGGTGAAGATGGGCGCCCAACGCCCCCTGACCTTTGGCCCGGAAGAGATGGGCCGACTGAAGGAGATCGTCCTCGGCGGCGGCTTCGTGCGGCGCGACGGCGGAAAGCTGGTCCGCGAGGACGGCGTGGCCGAACGGTTCATCGCCGACGTCGCCCGCCGGGTGCAGATCAGCCGGCCGCTCAAGGTCGTGGCCGCCTGC
>JANOXT010000119.1:0-1669 GCA_031418555.1 Lysobacterales bacterium
GTGCATCATCGCGGCGCCGATCAGATCCAGCAGACAGTCGGTCAGCGCGTCGCGCCTGCGCGCGGTGATCCGCAGCCCTTTCGGCGGCGAGGTCAGCAGCGCGTCGATTTGTATGATGAGCGATATCTGCGCATCGGTCAGGTCGCGGATCGCAGGCTCCATTTTCGCGTTGTATTTTTGAAGGATCACCGCAGGCTGCTGCTGCCAGGCGACCAGCTGCGCTTGAGCGTCTTCAATCCGGCCAACCAGACGATCAAATTCGCGCTGCAGCGGCGAGGCCTTCACTTTGGCCGCTGTGGGTTTCAGCGACGGTGTGTCCGGTGTCGGGGCTTGGGTGAAACCGAAGAGATCGGGAGATGTGTCGTCGTGCATCATGGTTACGAATGGTGAGACGAGAGGTTTGTCTGAAGTGTTCAATCTACTGCTTCGCCAGCGCCGGATTATCCCAACCCGGACGCGGGGCGAAACGGTCGCCGTGTTTCGCCTGCAGCGCTTCAAGTTTGGCAAGCAGCACAGCGGCGCCGGTGTCTCGGATGTATTGGATGGGGCCGCCGCGGAAGGGCGCAAAACCGGTGCCGAAGATCACGCCGGCGTCCAACAGGTCCGCATCCGCAACCACGCCATCGTGCAGGGCGGCGACGGCCTCGTTGAGGAATGGCAGGATCAGGCGGTCTTGCAGATCGTCGGGCGCTTTGTAATCGGCCGGGATTTCCGGCTTCTGCGCCTTGCCGTTCTGCCATGTGTACAGGCCCTGGCCGTCTTTCTTGCCGCGCTTGCCGGCTTCAGGCGGCGCGGACAGCGCAGCGGGAATCGGCAGGCCGAGGAAGGGCGCGAGCTCTGCGCCGACGCCCACGGCGACATCCAGGCCAACGGTGTCGATCAGTTCGATCGGGCCCATCGGCATGCCGAATGTCACTGCAGCCTTGTCGATGACCGCGCCCGAAATGCCTTCGGCATAGGCGGTGGCCGCTTCCAGCATGTAAGGAAACAGCAGCCGGTTGACCAGAAAACCGGGTGTGCCCGCGACCGGCACCGGCAGTTTGTCGATGGCTTTGCAGAAGGCAGCCAAGCGCTTTTCGGTCTCTGGCGCCATGCGGTCGTGATGGATGATTTCCACCAGCGGCATCATCGCCACCGGATTGAAGTAGTGCAGCCCGGCAAACTGCGCGGGCCGTGCAATGTGTTCGCGAAGTTCGGTCAGCGGGATCGAAGACGTATTGGTGGTGAGCAGCGCGTCGGCCTTCATCCGCGGTTCGACCGAGGTGTACAGCTCGCGTTTGGCGTCGGGTCTTTCGATGATCGCTTCGATGAGCAGATCGGCTTTGGCGACGCCGTCGCCGGCCAGGTCCGACACCAGCCGCGCTGCGACGTCGGGACGCTTGCTCTCGTCCTTCACGCGCTTGGCGAACAACGCCTGTGCGCGGGTCATGGCGGTATCGATGAAGCGCTGTTCGCGATCCTGCAGCGTGACGTTGAAGCCTTTGTAGGCGGCCCATGCGGCGATGTCGCCACCCATCACGCCGGCGCCAACCACGTGCACGTTGACGATGCCGTGCTCTTTGCCGCCCAGGCTTTTCAGGCGCTCCTGCAAAAAGTACACGCGGGTGAGGTTGCGCGCGGTGGGCGTGGCCGCGAGCTTCACCACCGATTTGCGTTCCGCATCCAGCAG
>JANOXT010000120.1:0-7842 GCA_031418555.1 Lysobacterales bacterium
GCGCCGACCAGACGGCTCACCGCGTGTTTCTCCATGAATTCGCTCATGTCGATGCGCACCATCGCATCGGTGGAGTAGAATAAAAAGTCGGCCAGCGCCTTGCACAGCTCGGTCTTGCCGACGCCGGTGGGGCCCAGAAACAGGAACGAACCGCTGGGGCGATCCGGATCGCTGAGGCCTGCGCGCGTACGGCGCACCGCATCGGACACGACCTTGATCGCCTCAGCCTGACCGACCACGCGCGCGCCCAGCATCGACTCCATCTTCAGCAGTTTGTCGCGTTCGCCTTCCAGCATCTTGCTGACCGGAATGCCGGTCCAGCGCGACACCACTTCAGCGATCTCTTCTTCGGTCACTTTATCCTGCAGCAGCGTGAAGCCCTGCACTTCGGCTTCCTGCGCGGCTTTGAGCTGCTTTTCCAGCTCCGGCATGCGGCCATATTGAATCTCGCTCATCTTCGCGAAATCCTGCTTGCGCTGCGCGGATTCCAGTTCGAGTTTCGCCGCTTCCACCTGTTCCTTGAGCCTGGTGGTGCCCTGCACAACCGCTTTCTCGGCTTTCCAGATTTCCTCCAGATCGTTGAACGCGCGCTCCAGCGTAGCGATCTCCGCTTCCAGATCGGCCAGACGCTGCTTTGACGCATCGTCTTTTTCTTTCTTCAGCGCCTCGCGCTGGATTTTCAGCTGGATCAAACGACGCTCTTTTCGATCGAGCTCTTCGGGCTTGCTGTCGATCTCCATGCGGATCCGCGAGGCCGCTTCGTCCATCAGATCGATGGCCTTGTCGGGCAACTGCCGGTCGGCGATGTAGCGGTGCGACAGCGTGGCGGCGGCGACGATGGCCGGGTCGGTGATCTCCACGCCGTGATGCACCGCGTAGCGTTCTTTCAAACCGCGCAGGATCGCGATGGTGTCTTCGACGCTGGGCTCGCCGACGAACACTTTCTGGAAGCGCCGTTCCAGCGCCGCGTCTTTTTCGACGTATTTTCGGTATTCATCCAGCGTGGTCGCACCGATACAGTGCAGCTCGCCGCGCGCCAGCGCAGGTTTCAACATATTGCCGGCGTCCATCGAGCCTTCAGCCTTGCCGGCGCCGACCATCGTGTGCAGTTCATCGATGAACAGAATGATCTGGCCTTCGTTCTTCGACAGATCGCTCAGCACCGCTTTCAAACGCTCTTCGAACTCGCCGCGGAATTTCGCCCCCGCGATCAATGCGCCCATGTCCAGCGACAGCACCCGCTTGCCTTTCAAGCCTTCGGGCACTTCGCCATTGATGATGCGCTGCGCCAGACCTTCGACGATCGCGGTCTTGCCTACGCCGGGCTCGCCGATCAGCACCGGGTTGTTCTTGGTGCGACGCTGCAGCACCTGGATGGTGCGGCGGATTTCTTCATCGCGGCCGATCACCGGATCGAGCTTTCCGGATTCCGCGCGCGCGGTCAGATCGATGGCGTATTTCTCCAGCGCCTGGCGCTGTTCCTCGGCGTTCTCGCTCTGCACTTTCTCGCCGCCTCGCATCGCATCGATCGCGGATTCGAGCTTCTGCCTGTTCGCGCCTGCGGCTTTCAGCGCGCGGCCGGTATCGCCGCTGTCGTCCAGCGCGGCCAGCACGAACAGTTCGCTGGCGATGAACGCATCCCCACGCTGCTGCGCGAGCTTGTCGGTGACGTTGAGCAGCCGCGAGAGATCGTTGCCGACATTGACGCTGCCGGCCTGTCCGGACACTTTCGGTAATTTTTCCAGCGTTTCGCCAAGCCGCTCGCGCAATGCAGGTACGTTCACGCCGGACTGCGCCAGCAACGGCCGGGTGCCGCCGCCCTGCTGGTCGAGCAGCGCAACCAGCAGATGCACCGGTTCGATGACGTTGTGGTCGCGGCCGACAGCGAGCGACTGCGCATCGGCGATGGCCTGCTGGAAGCGCGAAGTGAGTTTGTCCATGCGCATGATGTGGACTCCGCAAGAATTAGCGGCGAAGCCGCGATGCTCACGGGATGAGGGCTGGGGGCTTGGATTCCAAGCCCGTTGGTCGGGCCGATGGGCCTGATGCCGAACGGCTCAGAGCGCCGCGAGCGCGGCCTTCGCTTCGGCGAACTTCGGATCGGTTTTCAGCGCAGCCTGCAGTTCGGCGCGGGCTTCGTCCTTGCGTCCGGCCTTGGCAAGAATCTGCCCGAGGCGGTAGCGCGCATGTTTGGGCTCGGGGTCGCCGGTTTCACGGCCGAGTTTGAGATAGGTGCGCAGCGCGGCTTCGCCTTCGGCCAGATACTGTCCGGATTCGGCGGCAAGGCGACCCAACTGGTACCAGGGCTTGGCTTGTTTCGGCGCGTCGACGGTCCACTGTTTCGTCAGCGCGTACGCATCCTTCCAGCGATTGGCTTTTTGATAACCGACAATCAGCGCGATTTTCAGCTGGGTATCGTTGGGCTTCAGGGCATAGGCAGCCTCATAGGCTTTGATTGCCTCGGCTGGCTTCTTCTCATGCATGGCGATCCGCGCCTGCCCCATCAGCGCTTTGGCGCGATCGTACTTGGCGATGGCCGTGGCCTGCGCGCGCGCCTTGTCGATGCCGCCGCCCATGGCGCCCGGTGCCTGCAGATAGAATTCGATCAGCGAACTGCGCGCATCGACCAGCGCGGGGTCAAGCGTCACGGCCTGCTCGAAAGCATCGCGCAGTTTCGGCGCCATCGTCATCTTCGACAGCATTCCGACTTCGCCGATGCGGCTGCCGTAGGCGTTGCCGAGCCAGTAGAACGCCTGCGCGTTCTTCGGGGCCAGCGCGGTCGCTTTTTCAGCGGCGACGATGGCCTTTTCGGCCTGATTCGCTTGCACGCGCGCGCGCGCGAGCAACACCCAGGCGTTCGCGTCGTTCGGCGTCGCCTTGGTCAGCGCTTCGGCGGCGGCAAGCGAACCCGATGCTTTGGATTCCACCATCGCCTGTACTTCTGGAAGCGTTTTGGCGAATGCGGACGCCGTTAAACCGGTAAGACAAACCGCAAGCAGGACTGGACGCAACGACAGCATGGCGCGCATGGGCAGAGGATCCGTAAGAAGTGCGGTGAGGATAACAAGGCCGACCCAAGCCCCGACACCTGCCTCAAGTCACCCGCACGCGATGCACGCGGGTTCTGTTCAGCTGCCGCACGCAGCAGCGACAGGCAATGCAGCCCTACAGAAAACGATGCGCCTGCGCTGGATCCGGCAGCATGCACGTATCGCGGCGGCCGAACCAGCGATAGCGGTTACGGGCCACTGCGCGATACAGCGGATTGCGCATGAAGCGCGGCAGCAGCGCGAACAGCGCCGCGAGCCGCCACGCACCGCCAAGACCGATCAGCACGCGGCGCATGGCGTCGGTGTCGGTGGAGATTCTCGGTGATGCGCACCTGTCGTATTCGATCAATAGAAAAGAAGACGGATCGTCTGGGTCCAGGCCATGGGCCGCGAGCAGCCCGCGTCCGCTGTCGCCCTGCATCGCAGCGAAGCGATAGCGCTGTTTGTGGTCGTAGCGCAGCAGAAAACGCACCCAACCGTTGCAAAGCGCGCAGACGCCGTCGAATACGATCACCGCATGCGTCGGCGCGAGTGGAGGCTCACGGTGGCTCGTGCTCATTCGGGTTTCGGCCAGCGGCAGTGATGGACAGCGCGCAGCGTCGTTGGCGCATCGCTGTGCGCATCGCCCAGCGCCTGTTCGAACAACAACAGCGTTGCCATGGCTGCGACCAACCCTCAGTCGAACCAGACCAACGTGGCCATGCGCCCGGTGCGCGCATCGCGACGGTGCGAGAAGAAGCGCTGCGGGTCGGAGATGGTGCACAGACCGCCACCAGACACGCGCGACACGCCGGCATCGATCAAACGCTGACACGCCAGCGCATAGAGATCGACGCGCCAATGTCCGGGGCGCGTGGCGACGAAGGAGGTGGCCGCTGCGGGGTCGCGATCGACGAACGCACGATAGACCTCTTCGCCGATTTCGTAGGCCTGCGGCCCGGCGGCGGGCCCGAGCCAGGCGACGATGCGATCGGCCGGCGTGCGCATCGCGGCGACTGTCGCTTCCAGCACGCCTGAGGCAAGCCCGCGCCAGCCGGCATGGGCAGCGGCGACTTCGCGGCCGTCGTCGGCTGCGAAGACCACCGGCAGGCAATCGGCGGTGAGAATGGCCAGCACCAGACCTGGCGTAGAGGTGACCGATGCGTCGGCGACCGGTTCGATGGCGTCGGTGGCCTCCGCGCGGCGCGGGGTTTCGAAGCGCTGTACGGATACGCCATGCACTTGCCGCAGCCAGTGCGCCGGCGACGGCAGTTCGGCGATCCAGCCCAGTGCGGCGCGATTGGTGTCGACGGCGTCAGGGTTGTCGCCGTCGGCGGCGGTGCGATTGCCGAGATTGAAGGTATCGAACGGCGGTGCCGACACGCCTACATTCAAGCCGCGACGCAGCGTGGTGCAGGCGTGAACATTCGACGGCGCAGCCCAGTCGGCGCGCAGCAACATCGAATCGCGAACGGTGCCATCAAGGTAACGGCCGAACACCTTGCCCGCATCGCCCTGCACGATCGCATCGCTCACAGCGCGCGCGCCTCAGCCTCGCGGGTGTCGTCGCGCAGGGTGGCGACCAGCATCTGCATGTCGGCGGGCATCGGGGTGGAACAGCGGATCGGTTCGCCGCTCAGCGGATGGATGAATTCGAGGGTTTCGGCGTGCAGCGCCTGACGTTTGAAGGCGCGCAGCGACTCGACCAATGCGGTGGTCGCGCCCTTCGGCAGTTTCAACGCGCCGCCGTAAAGCGGATCGCCGATGATCGGATGTTTGATATGCGCCATGTGCACGCGGATCTGATGGGTACGGCCGGTTTCGAGCCGGCATTCCAGCAGCGTGTGCGCGCGGAAGCGTTCGCGCAGACGGTAATGGGTGACGGCTTCGCGACCGTCATCGCGCACGGTCTGGCGCAGGCGGTCGCGCGGGTGGCGATCGATCGGCGCATTGGCGGTACCGCCCGACACCAGCGAACCGACCACTACCGCAAGATACTGGCGGTGCACTTCGCGCGCCGACAGCTGCGCGACCAGCGCGGTGTGCGCCGGTAGGGTTCGCGCCACCACCATCACCCCGGACGTGTCCTTGTCGAGTCTGTGGACGATGCCCGCACGCGGCAGGGTGGCGAGGCTCGCGTCGCGGTGCAGCAGGGCGTTGACCAGCGTGCCGGCAGGATTGCCGGCGCCCGGATGGACCACCAGTCCGGCCGGTTTGTTCAGTACGAACACATCGCTGTCTTCGTACAGGACATCAAGGGCGATGTCTTCCGGTTCTGAACGGGTCTGGATTTCGAGCACCACATCCAACGTCACCGTCTCACCGCCGCGCACCGGGTCGCGCGGGCGCACTTGACGGGCGTCAAGCAGCGCGTCGCCTGATTTGATCCATTCGGCCAGGCGCGAACGCGAGAACTCTGGGAACAGTTCCGCCAGCACGGCGTCGAAGCGCCGCCCCGAGGCGTCATCGGGGACCACGGAACTGCGCGATACGCTGTTGTGGGTGGGGGTTGCGGGTGTAGCGGGCATCCGGGGCTCCTGAATCTGTTGCGCACGTGCCGTACGGTTTCGTGCGGTTAAGGGGGCTGGCCGGCCCAGGCTGGTATTATCGCCCGCTCACCCGCCCAGCAGCAGCCAGCATGCCTTTTCGCCGTCTTTCGCTTTCCGCCTTTCTGCGCCCCACCCTGCTGCTGGTCCTGATGCTCGCCTTCGGCAGCTCAGGCTGCGCCCGCTTCAAAGGCGTGTTCAAGGACAAGAAAGAGAACGAAGGCGTCCCGGTTGTCGAGCTGTACGAGAAAGGCAAACGCGCCATCCGCAACGGCAACTACGATGCGGCGGTGCTGACCTACAAGCGGTTGATCGCACAGTACCCGTACGGCCCGTACACCGAACAGGCGCTGATCGAAACCGCCTATGCGCAATTCAAGCAGGGCACCAACGACGACTCGATCTCGACCATCGACCGCTTCCTGCGCACCTACCCGACCCACCGCAACGCAGCGTATCTGTATTACCTGCGTGGGCTGGTCAACTCAAGCCGCGATACCGTGTTTCTGCAGCGGGTCTGGAAACTCGATGCCAGCCGTCGCGATCTGGCTACGCCGCAGCAGGCTTACAACGATTTCAAGATCGTCACCGAACGCTATCCGAACTCGCGCTATACCGCCGACGCCGTGAAGCGCATGGACGATCTGCGCGACCTGTTCGCACGCCATGAAATCGAAACCGCGCTCTACTATCTGCGGCGCACCGCGTATGTGGCTGCGATCGAACGCATCGAATATGTGCGCGAAACTTATCCTGGCAGCGCGTTCGAAGCCGACGGTATCGCAATCATGGGCGAGGCCTACACGCATCTGGGTAATACAGCGCTCGCCGACAGCGCACGTCAGCAGCTACAGCGCAAAGCGCCGCAGCACCCGTGGCTGAAAGGCGACGGCAAGTGGCCGGACTATCCGTCGAACTTCCGCAAGCTCAACCCGCTGGCCAGCGAAAAGTCGGCGCTGGACAACGATTGAGTTGCCGGACATTCGCCACCAACAAAAAGCCGCCGAAAGGCGGTTTTTTGTTGCACAGATATGAATGAATAAAAAGTTGTCGGGCATGTTCACTGATGCCGCCCTTCATCCCCGCGAAGGTGGGGATGACGGACATCATGCCCAATAGCCGCTGGTGATCGGGTACCGCCGCTCGCGGCCGAATGCACGCCGGGAGACTTTCGGCCCCGGCGCGGACTGGTGCCGCTTCCACTCGCTGATCCGCACCAGGCGCAGCACGCGGTCGACGGTGGCGGCGTCGAAACCGGCGCGCACGATCTCGTCGCGCGACTGTTCCTGGTCGACGTGACGCAGCAGAATCGCGTCGAGCACGTCGTAGGGTGGCAATGAATCCTCGTCTTTCTGGTTCTCGCGCAGCTCGGCGGTGGGCGGGCGGCTGATGACTGCAGGCGGAATCACCGGCGCGCCGCCAACGGTGTTGCGCCAGCGGCACAGCGCGAACACTTCGGTCTTGTACAGGTCTTTGATGGGCGCGTAGCCGCCGCACATATCGCCGTAGATCGTCGCGTAGCCCACCGCGTACTCGCTTTTGTTGCCGGTGGTGAGCAACAGCCCGCCAAGCTTGTTGGCCAGCGCCATCAGTATCGCGCCGCGGGTGCGCGACTGCAGATTCTCTTCGGTCACGTCGACGACATGGTCGGCAAAGACTTCGGCCAACGCATCGAGATAGCCCTGAAAAGGCTTCTCGATCGGGATCGTCACCATCTTCACGCCCAGCGCATTGCACTGTTCTTCGGCGAGGTCGTTGGACAGATCGGCGGTGTAGCGCGACGGCATCCGCACTGCGGTGACATTGTCCGCCCCGAGCGCATCGACTGCGAGCGCCAGCACCATCGACGAATCGATGCCGCCCGAGAGACCCAGCCATGTCTTCTGGAACCCATTCTTGCCGCAGTAATCGCGAATGCCGCGCACGATCGCGCGCCAAGCCAGCGCGTCGCGGCTCTCATCGCCATCGTCGATCCACTGCACCGGCGTGAAACGGCGCGCCTCCACGTCGTAATCGACGACCAGCCACTGATCGGTAAATGCAGCGGCGGCCGGATGCACGGTGCCGTCGCCATCGGCGACGACCGACGCGCCGTCGAACACCAGCGCATCCTGACCGCCCACAAGATTGAGATAGGCGACCGCCGCGCCGCTCTCTTGCACGCGCTGCGCCAACAGTGCATCGCGCTGCGCGTGCTTGTCGCGCTCGAACGGCGAGGCGTTCGGCACCAGCACAAGCTGCGCGCCGCTGCGCACGGTGCTGGCGAT
>JANOXT010000121.1:0-3561 GCA_031418555.1 Lysobacterales bacterium
CCGTTGAACCAGTTGGAATTGCCCGGATACACGCCGCTGCCGCCGCCTGCGCCGTTGTAGGCTTCGGTCGCGCGCTCGGTGCAGCCGCTGCAGTTGATGTACGGCTTGTTGCCGCGGTCCGAGTTGTAGCTGGCGTCCGACAGATACAGCATGTGGGTGTCGGTGTGCGGCGAGTTGGGCAGACCCAGATTGCCGGTTTCCGCGCTGAAACCGAGCGACTTCGGCCACGTGTGTTCGCGGTTGTACTTGATGCCCGCAGCGCCGCCGGCACGGTCGGTGATCTTGGCGTAGCTGTGGTTGCGATACACATCAAGGATGCGGCTGGAGTTCAGCGGATCTTCGTCGGCGATTTCAAGAATCGACCACGTGTTGGTGGTGCCGCTGCTGTACGGATACGCGGTGTGACCCTTGATGGTCGCGTACAGCGAGCAGCGCAGCTGCGGGGCACTGCTGGTGTTGACGCGCGCGTAGTAGCCGGTGCCGCCGCCGCCGCCGGTGGCGACGTTGAAGCTCACCACCGTGTTGCCAGCTGGCTTGGCGCCGCCGCTATCGGTGATGCTGTTGGCGACGGCGGTGAAGGTGCAGGCCTCGCCGCCGACCAGGGCGGTGTTGGTGGAAATCGAAAAGTTTGTACCGCTGCCCGGGTAGGTCAATGCCACTGCGCCCGAAGACGCGCACGACAGGGTGAACGCGCCGGCGGCGGCGGTCACGGTTTCGCTGAAGGTCGCGCCCAGATTGCCTGCGGCCGGGAAGGTGTTCGAGCCCGCGGTCGGCGTGGTGCCGGTGACGCTGGGCGGCGTGTTCGGCGGCGTGGTCGTGATGCTCTGCCCGGTGTTGCAGGCGCCGAAGCTGGCGGTGGCCGGCGCTTGCCAGGTGAAGTTGGTGTAACTAGTGCCGGTGCCGGCGAGACGCAGCGAGCGGCCTGCCGGATCGGAGCCGGTTTCGGACACCGGCAGATTGGCGCTGGTCAAGCCTGCGGCCGGGCCGTTGCTGGCGGTGATCGCGCCTTCGTAGCTGATGAACTGCACGACCTGGCCGCTGCCGTTGACCAGCGCGAAGCCGTCGTTCGGGCCGTTCTGGATCCCATTGGTGGCGTAGGTCAAGGTGGCGACGCGCACTTGGCCGCCGCAGGTGACCAGACTGCCTGCTGGCACGACATTGCTGCCGTAGGTGACGGCAGCGGTGGGGACCGAGCCATTGTAAAGATACAGGGTGTAGCTGCTCAGCGTTTCGCCGGCAGTGGCGACGACTTCGATGCGTTCGCCGGTATCGCCGGCAGCGGTGGCGTCGTCGTAATGGAATTCGTTGATGAAAACCGCGGCGTGGGCACCGCCGCTTGCAAGCAGCAGGGCGCAGGCCAAGGGGCACAGCGTAGTGAACGCACGCGACATGAGAACTTTCCTTCCATTGTGGAGGCCGCAATCTAGCCGAGGCCTGTGACAGCCGCCACCGAATTCCCGCGCGGCACGGACGTAGTCCGACAGACGGTGCGGCCCGGCGCCCTGTTAGCCTTGTGCGATGACATCGCACACCGCGTTCCCCATCGCCGAACTGCTTCCGGAGATCCAGCGCACGCTGGACATCACGACGCGTCTGGTGTTGGAAGCGCCGCCCGGTGCAGGCAAGACTACGCAGGTGCCGCTGGCGCTGCTGGGTGCCGCGTGGCTTGGCGGACGCAAGATCGTGATGCTGGAGCCGCGTCGCGTGGCGGCGCGTGCGGCGGCGCAGTTCATGGCCAAGCAGCTGGGCGAAGCGGTGGGCGACACGGTCGGTTATCGCATCCGCTTCGAGAATAAGGTGTCGGCCAACACGCGTGTCGAAGTCGTTACCGAGGGCATTCTCACCCGCATGCTGCAGGACGATCCCACGCTGGGTGAAGGCGGGCCGCAAGCCGTGGGCGCGATTGTGTTCGACGAATTCCACGAACGTCATCTGGCCGGCGATCTCGGTCTGGCATTGGCGCTGGATGTGCAGGCGGGGCTGCGCGAAGACCTGCGCCTGGTGGTGATGTCGGCGACGCTGGACGGCGAAAAGCTTGCGGCGTTTCTGGATGCACCGCGGCTGTCCAGCGCCGGCCGCAGTTATCCTGTACTGATCGCGCACTATCCGGCGCGTCGCGACGAAGCGATCGAGCATCAGACCAAACGCGCGATCGAACATGCGCTGAGTGCGCATCCGGGCGATGTGCTGGTGTTTCTGCCGGGGCAGCGCGAGATCGGCAAGGTGCAGGCGCTGTTGGCGCAGGCATTGGATGAATCACGTATCGAGACGCTCGCGCTGCACGGCGAACTGCCGGTCGAACAACAGTCGCGCGTATTGCAGCCATCGCAGGACGGTCGCCGTCGCGTGGTGTTGGCCACCAACGTCGCCGAATCCAGCGTGACCCTGCCCGGCGTGCGCGTGGTGATCGACAGCGGCCTCGCGCGTGAGCCGCGCTACGATCCCAACAGCGGTTTTTCGCGGCTGGATGTGGTGAATATCGCGCAGTCGTCGGCCGATCAGCGTGCGGGCCGCGCAGGCCGCGTTGCCGACGGCTGGGCTTACAGGCTCTGGCCGGAATCGCAGCGCCTGGAGCCGCAGCGCCGGCCGGAGATCGCGCAGATTGAACTCGCATCACTGGCGCTGGAGCTTGCGGCCTGGGGCAGCGACGCGCTGCGCTTTGTCGACGCGCCGCCGACGGGCGCGATGGCCGCCGCGCGCGAATTATTGCGGCGACTGGGTGCGCTGGATGCCGGCAGTCGCATCACTGCGCTTGGCAAGAAGATGCTCGCGGCCGGCACCCATCCGCGGCTTGCGGCGATGTTGCTGTCGGCTGCGAACGAGAGTGAAATCGCGCTGGCCTGCGATATCGCCGCGCTGCTGGAAGCGCGCGATCCGCTGCGCGCGACGCCGGGACTGGGGCGCAGCGACGCCCTCGCCGCGCGCTGGCAGGCGTTGGCCGCGCATCGGCAGGGGCGTTCGCCAGCCGAAGCCGTACGCACGTCGCTGCAGGCGTTGGATACAGCGGCCATGCAGTGGCGCCGTCGTCTGCGCTGCAGCGCCAAGCCGCCGGCTAGCGTTCCGGCGCATGCGCTGGGTGATCTGCTGGCGCATGCGTTCCCCGATCGTATCGGTCATCGCTCCGGTCACGGCAACAGCAGCGATCTGCGCCGCTACCCGCTTGCCAACGGGCGCATGGCGCAGCTGTTCGACGACAGCGCGATGATCGGCGAACCGTGGATCGTCGCCTGCGATCTGCGCTTCGATGCGAAAGACGCGAAAGTGCTGCGCGCCGCGCCGGTCGATGAAGCGCGGCTGCGACGCGATTTTCCCGCCCGTTTCTCCGATCGTGATGAAGTGCGCTGGGACGACGCGCGCCGTGCATTAGTGGCCGAACGCGTGCAGCGTTTCGACGCCATCGTGCTCGATGCGCGCCCCGCCGGTCGCGTTGATCCGGCGCAGGCCGCGCAGGCGTTGACAGATGCGGTGCGTGCACTGGGTATCGATGCGCTGCCGTGGCGCGAATCGCTGGCGCAGTGGCGCGCGCGCGTGCGCTGCCTGCGCGCATGGATGCCGGACCTG
>JANOXT010000122.1:0-9795 GCA_031418555.1 Lysobacterales bacterium
CACCGAAGAGACCAAAGGCCTGGATATCAACGTCACCACCACCAATGGCGTCGTCACGCTGTCCGGCAAACTGGATAACGCGATGCAGGTCGACAAAGCCGTCGAAGTGACGCGTGCCATCAAAGGCGTGAAATCGGTCGATGCGACCACCCTGACCGCCAAACCACGCGGTTGAACGCTCGGTTGAAGTGCTTGATTGAATCGAGACATGCGCCAATCAGCGCATGACTGAGTCAAACGCAGCACCGACGCATCACGCTGCAAATACGCAACGCCACAGCATCGACACGCACAGCGTCAACGTGCACACCCCACACATCCTTCATCCCCCAAAGGAAAACACCATGAATACCGACACCATCAAAGGCAAGTGGAAGCAGCTTAACGGCAAGATCAAGACCCAGTGGGGCAAGCTCACCGACGACGATCTGACCGTAGCCGAAGGCAACAGCGAATACCTCGCAGGCAAGGTCCAGGAGCGCTACGGCGTGACCAAGGACGTTGCGATGAAGCAGGTCGAAGCGTTCGAAAAGGCCCATCGCGACAGCTGATAAAGCCAGGCGCAAACGCGCAAGCGCCCGTGCAGGCGCCACGTGATGTCGTCGCGCCCCGATCCTCCCCCTCGGGACGCGGCGACGCTCCGGATCCCCCGTCGTACCGCAGGCTCCAGAACCCGATGCGGCGGGGCGGTCCACCTTGTTGGCACACCGCTTCAGCGGAACCCCTTGGCCGCCTCGGATCGTTCACGAGGCGGCCTTTTTTATCCGCGATGTATCGTGCGGAATGCACGCCGCTCTTGGTGTAGCCATGCAGAACGCCCGCTGCCAGCAGTGCCGACGCCAGCAATCACGGGGGTTTGCGGGCTGGCACACCGCTTGCGTTACAGCCTTCGAAGAATTCGCCCTTTCAAGAATTGGCTCGCAGTGCACGTCGCGCTGTGAAGTTCGCCGCCACCTACAGGAGTCAACGTATGGCTGCCATGCTCGAACGCCAATCGCTCCGCACCCGGCCAGCATCGCCCATCGCCACGCTGGGCGGCATTTGGCAGCGCCCGGCGCTGGCGGCCAGCGACGCCGATATAGTGGAAACCTCCCCGCACACCAGCGCCCCGCACACGATGAAGTCACCTTCCGTGCCGAGCCCCGATCTCAAGCCCGGCGGCCGCATTCTCGCCATCGACGACGACCCGCGCCTGCTGCAGAACTTCACGCTGGCGCTGGAAAGCGACGGCTACCGCGTCGAGACCGCGGAAACCCTGGCGGACGGCCTGCGTCTGGCGGCGACCCGGCCGTTCCATGTGTGTCTGCTGGACCACAACATCGGCTACGACTCGGGCATTGAAGCCCTGCCGCGTCTGCGCGAGCTGGCGCCGCTGATGCGGATCATCATGGTCACCGGCAATGCCGCCGTCGACGATGCGGTCAAGGCGATCGCGCTGGGCGCCAGCGACTATCTGGTCAAGCCGTGTTCGCCCGACCAGCTGAGGATTTCGGTTGCGCGCCAGGTCGACACGCGCCGCATTCTCGACCGCTTGGACACTCTGGAGCGCGAAGCCGAAGCCGGCGTACCTGTGCTGGGCAGCAAGAACAAGGCGATGCAGGCTGCGATCGAGATGGCGCTGCAGGTCGCCCGAACCGACGCCAATCTGCTGCTGCTGGGCGAGAGCGGTACCGGCAAGGGTGTGATCGCCAAGGCCGTCCATCGCGCAAGCCCACGCGCGGCCGGCGTACTGGTCACCGTGAACTGTCCGTCGCTGTCGGCCGAGCTGATGGAAAGCGAACTGTTCGGCCACTCCAAGGGCTCGTTCACCGGCGCGGTGCAGAACACGGTCGGCCGCGTGACCCACGCCGACGGCGGCACCATCTTTCTGGACGAAGTGGGCGACTTCCCGATGGCGCTGCAGCCCAAGCTGCTGCGCTTTATCCAGGACAAGGAATACGAACGCGTCGGCGACCCGGTCACCCGCAAGGCGGACGCGCGGATCGTCGCCGCCACCAACCGCGATCTCGACGGGATGGTGAAGGAAGGCCAGTTCCGGCTCGATCTGCTCTATCGCCTCAACGTCATCACTATCACCCTGCCGCCGCTGCGCGAACGGCCTGAAGATCTTGAAGATCTGGCCAATGGATTCGTGCGCCGCTACGCCGCCGACTATGGCCTGCCCGCACGCCGGCTGGCACCCTCGGCGCTGTCGCAGCTGCGCGCGTATTCCTGGCCGGGCAACGTGCGCGAGCTGCAGAACATGATGGAACGTGCGGTGATCCTCTGCCGCGGCGAAGACATCGGTGCGGAGCTGCTGGCGCTCAGCGCCTCCGCCCGCAACGATCCGCAGCCGGGAATGGCGATTTCGCTGGACGAACTGGAACGCATGCACATCGAGCGCATCCTCGCTTCAAGCGAAAGTCTGGATGCTGCAGCGCGAACCTTGGGCATTGACGCGTCCACCCTCTATCGCAAGCGCAAGCTGTTCGGTTTGTGATCATGAAGACTGATTTACGCAACAGGTCTTCACCCAGCAGATGAGCGAGCTTCCGAAATCGAATGTCCCCGAAGTGGCTGCACCCGGTCCGCGCGACGGCTGGATTGCGCTGGTGGGTTGGATCGGTCTGCTGGTCGGGCTTGGCGCGTCGATGAGTGTGTTCGGTCCGGATGCGTGGTACGCCTTGCTGCTGAAGCCCACGTGGAATCCGCCGTCCTGGCTGTTCGGGCCGATGTGGACCTTGCTGTACATGATGATGGCGGTGTCGCTGTGGCTGGTACGGCGCGAGCAGGAGATCGACCGGCCCACACGCCGGCTCGCGCTGGCCATGTTCACGCTCCAGTTCGTATTGAATCTCGCTTGGACCCCACTGTTTTTCGCACTGCACACGCCGGGGCTGGCGTTCGTCGACATTTGCCTGCTCTGGGTTGCGATCGTGTGGACGATGCTGATGTTCGGCCGGGTGCGTCCGCTGGCCGGCTATCTGCTGTTACCGTATCTGCTGTGGGTGTCGTTCGCGCTGGTATTGAACGGCACGATCTGGTTGATGAATTCATAGCGCTGCATTTCCGGCTCGCAGCACCCGCTGGCCGCCAATGGACCACCCCGGGGACTTCGTATGCCACTGTCGCGCACCGCGCAGTTTCGCAACCGCGCCAACGTCGGGCTGCTGGCGCTGGCATTCGTGGTGATTCTGATCACGTCCATCATCTCGGTGCGCTCCACCAACGCGCTGGCCGATTCCATCGAGCTGGTGGGCCACACCCTCAGCGTGAAAGACCATCTGACCGAGCTGCAGGTGGAGATGGGCATGCTGGAATCCGACGGCCTGCGCTTCATGGTCGGCGGCGCGGCGCAGCACCGGAAGGGTATACGCACGCATCTGGACTCCATCGGCCGGTTGCTTGAGCGTCTGCAGACGCTGACCGCAGACAATCCACTCCATCAGGCCGCGCTGAAGGCGTTGACCCAGGACTATGGACAGCTGAAAAACCGCGCCAGCGCATCGATAGTCATCAAGGACGCCGAGTTGCGCAACGGCAGGGAAGGCCTGGCGACAGAACGCATTCGCGACGGTCGCGGTGAGCGGGCAATCGGGGTCATGCGCGAGCGGTTATTCGCAATGTCGCGCGAAGAAAACCATTTGCTGGCGGAACGGCGTTTGAAACGCGACGCCCTGGTCAAGCAGACCACCGCCACGCTGATGATCGCCAACGGCCTTGCATTGGCCGCGGGCCTGCTCGGCTTTTTCGCCCTGCGTCGCGCCCAGCGCGAGGCTGAAAATGCGCTGCGCGGGGAGCTGCGCGCCGCCCAGGCGCGCCGCGCAAACGAGGAGAAAAGCGTGTTTCTGGCCAGCATGAGCCACGAGATCCGCACGCCGATGAACGCGATCTTCGGCTTCGCACAGCTGCTGGGCGACCACGTGCGCGAACCGCTGCACCGCGATTGGGTGGCATCGATCAAGAAAAGCGGGCAGATGCTGCTGGCCTTGATCAACGATGTGCTGGATCTGTCCAAGATCGAGGCCGGCAAGCTGCAGCTCAATCCGCAGGGGACCGATATCGGCGAACTGGCTGGCGAAACGCTGGCGCTGTTCGAGCCGATGGCCGAAGCCAAAGGCCTGCGCCTGCGGATCGAGATCGATCCCGCCGATCTGGTGCCGGTGGCGGTGGACGCGCAGCGGCTGCGCCAGATCCTGATGAACCTGCTCAGCAATGCGGTGAAATATACCGAGCGCGGCGAGGTGCTGCTGGAGGTGGCGATGATGCCTTCGCCACTGGGTTCCGGCCGCGATCTGCGGCTGATGGTGAGCGATACGGGCGTCGGCATTTCGCCTGAACAGCAGGAGCAGATTTTCGATCCGTTCTATCAGGCGGAAAGCCCCGATGGCCGTGTGCGCCAAGGCACGGGCCTTGGGTTGAGCATCACCCGCCGGCTGGTCGATCTGATGCAGGGCGGCATCCATGTGGTCAGCCGTGCCGGAGAAGGCGCGACCTTCCGCGTGAACATTCCCGACCTGCAGCCGGCGGCCGTCTCCGCTTCGGGCGCCGACGATAAACGGGTCGATTTCGACCGGTTGGCGCCGCTGAAAATTCTGGTGGTGGACGATGTCGACTGGAACATCGAAGTCGCGAAAGGCTATCTGCGCGAAACGCATCATGAGGTGGTCATCGCCCGCGACGGGATCGAAGCGCTGGAGACCGCGCGCAAACTGCGCCCGGACGTGGTGCTGATGGATCTGCGCATGCCGCGCATGAATGGTTATCGCGCTTTCGAGGCGATCCGTGCGGACGCCGGGCTGGCGGCGACCCGCGTGATCGCAGTCACCGCTTCCAGTCTAGTCGGCGAAGACAGCGCGCAGACCAGCGACTTCGATGGTTACATCCGCAAACCGTATGCGCCGCTGGAACTGTTCGCCACGCTCTCCGACCTGTTCGGCGTCGACGACGGCAATCGCGCGCATGTTGCGGAGATGCCGGCGCCTGCTGCCGCGGCGATACAGAACACTCCAATGCCGACCAAGGAGCGCGTCGCCGCCGCCCACCGGGAATGGCGCACACTGTGCGGCATGCCGCTGCAGGCGCTGCGCAGCCGGATGCGCGTCCGCGAGATCGGTGAGTTCACCCAACGCCTCGAAATCATCGCCGAGGAAATCCGCGACCCTGAGCTGCAGTCGTTGGCGCAGCAGCTCAAGCTGGCCACGCAACGCTTCGATATGAATCAGGTCAAGCGCGTGCTCGACACACTGACCGACGCCTGCAAGGACAACCAGCATGCCGAATAGATTCCAGGCCACCATCGCCATGCCGGCGGTGATGGTCATCGACGACCAGATCGCCAACGTGCAGGTGGTCGGTCAACTGTTGACCCAGGCCCACTATGAAGTGGTGCCTGTCCTCAACGGCAGTGAAGCGCTGGTACTGGCCGCAAGCGCGCCGCCGGACCTCATCCTGCTGGATATGCGCATGCCGGGCCTTGACGGGTTCCAGGTGCTTGAAGGCCTGCAGTCGCTGCCGCAGACGCGCGAAGTGCCGGTGGTGTTCCTCACCGCCGACCACGAGCGCGACAGCCTCACCCGTGCGTTTTCCGCGGGTGCGGTGGACTACATCACCAAGCCCTTTATCGCCGAGGAGCTGCTGGCGCGGGTGCGCACCCATCTGGATTTGAAGCAGGCGCGCGACCGTCTGGCGCGGGTCGCGGACGAGCGCCAGAAAGTCGCGGAGATCGTCAGCCACGACCTGCGCAATCATTTCGCCAACATCCTGTTTTCTGCCGATATGCTGCGCGATCAAGCCCTGCACGACGAAACCCGACAGCGGCTTGCCCAGTCGATCCGCACCTCCGCCGATGCCGGCGTACTGTTTTTGCAGGCTTTTCTGGACCAGCAGCAGGAGCGGACCCACGACGTTCCGCCGCCGCCGATCGCCGCGCGCGCGCTGCTGGAAGAAGTGGTCGAGCTGCTGTCGCATCAATGGCACAGCAAAGGCATGCGCGTGAGCATCGACACCGATGCGGCCAACGGCATGCGCCTGCTGGCCGAGCGCGCCGGCGCGCTGCACGTGCTGCAGAATCTGCTCTCCAATGCGCTGAAATACGCGCCGCCCGGCAGTGACGTGCTTCTGTCCGCAGTGCGCCAGGGCAAGTTTGCGCGCCTCACGGTGCACGATCGCGGACCCGGCATTTCGCCGAACGATCGCGAGCGATTGTTTCAGCGCTATGTGCGTCTGAGTGCGCAGCCTACAGGCGGCGAATCGTCGACGGGCCTGGGTCTGGCGCTGGCCAAACAGCGCGCACGCACGATGGACGGCGATGTCTGGTACGACGACCGCGAAGGCGGCGGCGCAAGTTTCACGCTTGAACTGCCGGTCGCCTGAGCGCGCGTTCGCCGTTCAACCGCTCGCGACCAGGGAAATATCCGATGAAGATCGAATCTGAGTCATCGGCCACCTGCTCCTCCCCTTGCGCGTAGCGGAGGTCGAGAGCGGTTACCGCCAACTGAGTTTCGACGCCAATCAGCAAGAAATGCCTGTGATCGCGAACGCTTGCTGTGCGAGCGTTCGCAATCACAGGTGACACGGCGCGTCTGCGACAGACCGACCTTTCAAAGCAGACGGCAGACAGCATGTTCGATTCCAATGGGCGCGTCTTCAAATGCCCGCGCAACGCACAGCCGTTCCTCTGCCATCTGTGCGAGGGTGACAACCTCAGACCTTGACCCGGCGCCCCATGATCAGCGACACCACGAACAGGATCAGAAATACGAAGAACAGGATCTTGGCGATACCGGCGGCGGCGCCAGCAATACCGCCGAAGCCGAGCACACCGGCGATCAGCGCGATCACGAAAAAGACAACGGCGTAGTACAACATGTGATTTCTCCGTAAGAACGAGGCGCCGCAGGACGCGGTCTCGATGCAGGACATACAAGTTGCGTGCCATCCGGCAGCCGATCTGAATCATCGGCAACGCCTTTGTTTTCAGGGTGTTTTCGACCATGCCTTGTTGCGGTCGCTGGATATTCCGGGCCCATACGCCGGTATTGCGCACGACCCCATGCCCAAGTCGTGCGCAACGCACGAGAAGATGCTGCCATCCATCGGCGGCCATCCAGTAAAAACAAATGCTTGGCCGTGGCACGGATCTTGATGCGTTGATCCGCACAGACCGAGAGGATTCACGCATGTCGATGTTCCTGTCCGTACGCCCCAACCGCCGCCGTTCCCGCCGCGTGCGCAGCCTGTGTGCCCGCCTGTCTTTCGGGATCGTGGTGTTGCTGTTGACCGCCTACATCGCATGGCACCCGCCGCTCAAGCCGCAGCTGCCAACCGGCGCCAGTCTGGCCATGCAGGCATCAGCGCGCCCAGCCGTGGAGCCCGAACAGTCCATCGATACCGAAGGTGCGCTTGCCCAAGCACAGCAGCTTGAAGAAGCGGGCCGCTATGTTGCCGACCGCTGATACCTGGTTTCGCGCGCGCCATCTCCGCAATATTTTCGCGATCGATCAAGCGCGATCAATCAAAGATGCGTTGACTCAACAACAGGGGTGAAGTGGCGGCATCATGTCTGCGCAGGCGGAGATGTATGTCTTCAATGCGTCATGACGAACCGGATCTGCCTTGCCCGCAACGCTCATGATGATGGCCGATGCCTGCGCGGGTATGACGGGTGGAAAAAGAGTCGTTTGCCGCACGCCCGGCAGCGCCCTGATGCTAAGCTTCGGAACGATGAACCAGCCCTCCGACCCCGCCGAACTCGCCCGTCTTTCCCAGCGGCTGGTCGAACTGCGTCTTGAACACCGCGACCTCGATTTCGCCATTGAGCGCCTGCACGAAAAAATCGTGACCGACGAGCTGGCCATCAAGCGTTTGAAGAAGCGCAAGCTGCAGCTGAAAGACGCGATCATCCGCTTCGAGTCCGCGCTGATTCCGGACGAGCCGGCCTGACCGCTCGGCAGTCGACTTCCGTCGCTCAGCGCGTATCGGCGCATTGGTCGAAAGCGTCATGCGCCGTTGGGATTGCAACTATCGCGCCATACCGGTATCCGTGCCCGCAGCGCAGCATGGCGTTGCGGCTCAATATCGAGATTGATCGTTGATGCGGTGGATCGATTTCGATTCCGCGATTGACGAAATCTCTGCAAATCAAGACTTCCCAAAGAGAGACCAGAATTCACGCTGTGCATTATCGGTAGCCGATTAGTGAACAGCGATTGACAAACGCGTCGCGCTGGAACGAGACTCGTGTCACGCTTCAGATTGAAGCTGAAACACATTCCGCAGGGGGATGCAGGATGGCCAGGGTAGGCGCAGGGGAAGTCTCAGAGCTCTCGCCCGATCGCGCTTTATTGGCGATGGCGTTTGGCGCCATCGCACTTTGCATCGCCGGCAACGCCTCCGCACATGGCGGACGACTCAACGCTGAAGGCTGCCATCACGACCGCAAGCATGGTGGATATCACTGCCATCGTGGTGGTGCGGCTTTATCGCGCAACGATTTGATACCGAGCAACGGTTTCGCGCCTGTGCGTGCGTTGCGGAAAGCGGGTGTATTCGCGAATTGCTCGGAAGCGCGCGCTGCAGATGCTGCGCCGGTGCGTCGTGGAGAGCCGGGCTATGGACTGCATCTGGATCGCGATGCGGATGGGGTGTGAGCCGAGCCAGAGATGATTTGGAGGTGATGTTGAAGTTAGCACAAGGAGACACCAACCTTTATTGAATAATTCATGTGATGCAAAAAAGTGAGCTCGATCTCGTTCTTGGCGCGACATGATGATTACATAAGCGGAGCTAGGTGAATGAGAAATTATCAATGTGCTTTCATATCTATGATGTTAGTTTCTATGAATGCGTACTGTTTTGACCCTAAGGATCATTGTGAGAGAGTAGAAGTACCAAGCAAGGAGCATGCAGATTTCGCAAAAAAAGCCTTTTCTTATGCGATTCTAAGCAACAACGAGTACGAAGATGAGAGATATAAATTTCAGCTCCCAGGAAATTGGACCTGGGTCGCATCGTGTCCGAGTGGTAACAATTCTTGCCCGTCTGGAAAGAATGGTTTGAAATTTAGTATCTATAGAGATGGAATGTCCCAAAAACATGTCGTCGCAATACGAGGAACGGCCAACGCAAGAGGATGGATATCAAATCTCACGTGGCCAGTTCAATATCGCGATATTGACGAAAAAGCAAAGGGCTTCGTTGACGGCAACGGAATAAATATTCGAGAAAATTATGTGGTGACAGGACATTCGCTCGGAGGCGGAATATCGATTTTTCTCTCGATGAAATATGGCGTTACGGCATACGGATTTAATTCTTCTCCAAGATACGGATGGTTGATTAGAAAGCCATATAGAAACGTGCATGGAATTCGATATGTCGCCTATGAAAGTGGGGATCCAACAAGGATCGCGGGCAATCTATTATTCCCATGGCGCTGGAATTTTATCAGCGAAGATTTTAGTAAAATTTACTTTCAAAAATACTCATTCACCGATGAACAAAATCACTTTTCAGTGCCGTTAACTTGGGGCCTCATACGTGTTGCAGCTCAAGCAGGCGATCACGATGCCGGTGTAATTTATGAACAGATATGTAAACGCCATTGATTCTGGCGAGCCCTATATTTTGTAGGGCCGTAGGGTGGGCTTTATGCCCACCGCATGAAGCTTGAACGCACGAAAAGATGATCGGCATCTGTTGTGGCTTCGTTCAATGCTCATTGCGTGGACGTATCGCAATGGTGGGCAAAATGCCCACCCTATAAAAAACAGTCGGCCTGACTTGCGGGCGCCTCTCGGAAGTGTCCGATCAATA
>JANOXT010000123.1:0-4749 GCA_031418555.1 Lysobacterales bacterium
CCATGCCGCCACGAACACCGCGACGGCGAGCTGCAGCATGCGGGTGCTGCCGATGGTCGCGTACAGCCAGCGGTTGAGCCACAGCAGCGCGATCAGCACCGCGAGCATGCCAAAGCCGATCGGCCGCGACGCGCGGTAATAGAACATCCACGCGGCGAAGGCGGCCATGGCGGCCCAGAATCCGGCGCTGAACAGTGTTCCCGGCACCGGCACGCACCACAGCAGCGCGGTCGTCGTCCACAGGATCAACGGCACCGCGAAGTAGTGGATCTTCTGGTTGGTGACATTGACGTGATCGGCCGAGTAATTCGCGAACCAGCGGTCGATGGGGCGTTCGGTCGTTTCGATCGGCATGGCAGTGGCCTCTGGAGAAGGAGTAGCGGATACGGCGCGTCTGCGCGCAGGTGTTACCGATATTGGAGATTGACCGCGAGAAAAAACACGAACATCGCCACCGCGTCGTCGATACCCTCCGACCGGTCGATCCGGAACCTGCGGCGCCAGAGCGAAAAGCCTGTGGTTTCAGTGACAGTTGCGAACATTTTTCCAGCAGCGTCGGTCAGCGCGAAGCGCAGCGCGAACAGGCTGCTCTGGTTCGTGTAGCTGTATTCGACGCCGCCCAGCACCACGGCGAACTGCTTCTGGCCGGTGACCTTCTGTGCGGACGCGATCGGACTATCATCGCCGATCAATTCGAATCGAAAATCGTTGGACACCAGACGGTTGCTGATCACCGCGTAATCGATGCGATACGGTTTGCCCGCGATATCCAGCCTGATCGGATCCTTCGGTAAAGTCTTCAGCCGGAGTTCCCCGACACTGTTGCCGGAGGCGGTGCGCACGGTGTACAGAAATTTCGAAAAGCCGCAGCTCACAATCAATGGGGATGCGCTGATCATCGACGGTCCATCGTGGTGAGCGTGAGGTCAGTCAAGAACAATGTCCGCCAACCGCTGCAACGCCTCCGCGTATTTCGCGCGGGTGTGGTCGATGACATCCTGCGGCAGACGCGGGCCGGGCGCGGTCTTGTCCCAGTCCAGGGTTTCCAGATAATCGCGGACAAATTGTTTGTCGTAGCTGGGCGGGCTGATACCGACTTCGTATTGATCGGCGGGCCAATAGCGCGACGAATCCGGGGTCAGCATTTCGTCCATCACGTATAGACGGCCGTCGGCGTCGGTGCCGAATTCGAACTTGGTGTCGGCCAGTAGAATCCCGCGTTCGGCGGCATAACCGGCGGCGTAGCGGTAGATGCGCAGGGTCGCGTCGCGGACCTGCTCGGCCAGTTCCGCACCGACAGTTTTGACCATCGTGTCGAAATCGATGTTCTCGTCGTGATCGCCCACCGCGGCCTTGGTCGATGGCGTGAAGATCGGCTCCGGCAGCCGCTCGGCCTGCTGCAGGCCGTTGGGCAGGGCGATGCCGCTGACCCGGCCGGTGCGCTGATAGTCCTTCCAGCCGCTGCCGATCAGATAGCCGCGAGCGATGGCTTCCACCGGCACCGGCTTGAGTTTTTTGGTGACCACGGCGCGCCTGGCGTACAGGGCGGCGTCCACGCCGGCGGGCAGTACGCTGGCGACATCGATGCCGGTCAGATGGTTCTGCAGGATGTGCGCGGTCTTGTCGAACCAGAAATGGCTGATCTGGCAGAGCATCTCGCCCTTGCCGGGAATGGGGTCGGGCAGCACCACATCGAACGCGCTGAGCCGGTCGGTGGCTACCATCAACAGTAGTGGGCCTTGGTCGCGCGCCTCTGCGGGCAGCATCGCAGGCGAAAGATCGAACACATCGCGGACCTTGCCGCGGTGGCGCAGGGTCAGGCCGGGCAGATCGGATTCGAGCAGTGTTGTTGTCGCCACGCGCAGTCCGTCGGAAGCGTTCGGGCCGCCTAGTGTAAGGCCGCGTGGCCCGCGAGGGCGGCCCGGATGGGTCGTCTCCTGCGCCTCGACCTGTAGACTGGCGGACATGACGCGCTGGTATGGAAAAGTATTCGGATTCATCGCAGGCTGGCTGCTGCTCAGGCACCCCGCGGGCGCACTGCTGGGCCTGCTGCTGGGCCACGCCTTCGATGCCGACTGGTTCAAGAGCAGCCGCGATACGCCGTATCGCGTGCTGGGCGTGACCGAGGACGCCTCCGACGCCGAGGTCGAACAGGCGTATCGACGACTCATCAGCCAGTATCACCCCGACAAGCTGGTTGGCGTGGCCGATGAGCTGCGTCGCCAGGCCGACAACAAGGCGAGCGAGATCAATGGCGCCTACGACCGTATCAAGCAGCTGCGCAAGCGGCAGTAGACAAGCGACTTCATCTGCGAGCCTCAGGTTTTTCCACATACCGATCAATCCCATGCAAACCACCGTCATCGCCCCGTCCATCCTCTCCGCCAATTTCGCGAAACTCGGTGAAGAGGTCGACAACGTCCTCGCCGCCGGCGCCGACTGGGTGCATTTCGACGTGATGGACAACCATTACGTGCCCAATCTCACCATCGGCCCGCTGGTCTGCGAAGCGCTGCGCAAGCACGGGGTGACAGCCCCTATTGATGTGCATCTGATGGTGGAGCCCGTGGACCGGATCGTGCCGGATTTCGCCAAAGCAGGCGCGTCGCTGATCAGCTTCCATCCCGAAGCCAGCCGGCACGTGCACCGCACTATTCAACTCATCAAAGCCGAAGGCTGTCAGGCCGGTGTGGTGCTGAATCCGGCGACGCCGTTGGAGGTGCTGGACTACGTGCTGGAAGACCTCGATCTGGTGCTGTTGATGTCGGTGAATCCGGGCTTGGGTGGCCAGAGTTTCATTCCCTCCACGCTGGAGAAACTGCGCGCAGTGCGTCAGCGCATCGATGCGGTGGTTGCGCGCACCGGCAGGCCGATCCGGCTGGAAATCGACGGCGGCGTGAAGCCCGACAACATCGCCGAGATCGCGAAGGCCGGCGCCGACACGTTCGTCGCCGGTTCCGCCATTTTCGGCCAAGCCGATTACGCCGCCGTGGTGGCGCAGATGAAATCTGCGGTCGCTGCCGTGCGCAACGGCTGATCACGCAGGCCGCACCCCGATGTCTGTTACGCGTCGCGCATGGCTGATTCTCAATGGCAAACATGCCAGCGACGACACGCTTCGCGCCGCGGTCATGGCCGCACGCGCTCGCGGTTTTGAACTGGCGGTGCGCGTCACCTGGGAAACGGGCGACGCCGCGCGGTGCGTGGACGAAGCCATCGCCGCGCATGCGGACACCGTGGTCGCATGCGGTGGCGACGGTACCCTGCGCGAAGTCGCTTCCGCCTTGGCGCAGCACGATCTGCCGGCCGACGTTCTGCCGGCGCTGGGCGTGCTGTCGCTGGGCACGGCCAATGATTTCGCCACTGCGGCCGGAATCCCGACCCCGCTGGAAGCGGCGCTGGAGCTGCTGTGGACCGCACCGGCGCTGCCGGTGGATGCGCTGCGTGTCGACGCGGACGGCGCACGGTCGTGGTGCATCAATCTGGCTTCGGGCGGGTTCGGGGCGACGGTCACTGCCGAAACCCAGGAAGGCCTGAAGAAAGCGCTCGGCGGCTTGGCGTATGTGATCAGCGGCCTCGCGCGGCTGGGCCGGATCCAGCCCATCCATGCGCACTTCCAGGCTGGCGACTTCGACTGGGCCGGCGATTTCATCGCCTTGGGGATCGGAAACGGGCGTCAGGCCGGCGGCGGACAAGTGCTGTGTCCCGACGCGCTGATCGACGATGGGCGGCTTGATATCACCATCGTGCCGACGCTTGAGGGAGAGCTCGCCGCAACGTTCGGCACCCTGATCGCCGAGGGCAAACAGGCCGCGCTGGAAAGGGTCTCCACGCGCCTGCAGTGCGTTCGCATCGCGATCACAGCGGATGCGCCGCTGACGCTCAATCTGGACGGCGAGCCCGTCGAGGCGCGCGAATTCCGCATCGAATGCGTTCCCGGCCGGCTGCGGATGCATGTGCCGCCAGACTGTCCGCTGCTGCTGGCCCCTACGCCGTCGGCGTGATTGCGAACGCGGCACCGACGCCCGATGAGGCGGCGCGTATCCAAAAGAAAACGCCGGCGGACCGGCGTTTTCGCGAAGATTGGAAGCATCCTGCTTCCGTCCGTCGTCCCTGCGATGGCCTTCGATTCTCCGCAGCACCGGTGACGGGACGATGACCGTCGCGCGACGCTTCGATGGTGCGGGTCGCAGGCTTAGCCGCTAGGATGTCGCGGACATGACCGAGACCACTTTCCATCATTGCGCGTCCGCAAAGGCCGCCCAAGACGCGAGCGGGCGATGGCGCGGCTGAGCCGGCCCGACCCCCGACGCATCTTCATCAAAGGATTTTCCGCGTGATCTCGTTCGAACAATTCCAGCAGTACGCCGAAGACGGCCATACCCTGATTCCGGTGGTGCGCGAGGTGCTGTCCGACCTCGATACGCCGCTGTCGGTCTATCTGAAGCTGGCCGACGGCCCCCACACCTATCTTCTGGAGTCGGTGGAGGGCGGCGAGCGCTTCGCCCGTCATTCGATCATCGGCCTGCCCGCGCACCGCGTGTATGCCTTCGCAGGCCATACGCTGTATGTCACCGAACTGGGTGAACTGGTCGAAGCGCGCGAAGTCGAGGATCCGTTGGCCGAAGTCGAGCGCCTGCGCAGTGCGCAAAAAGTGCCCCGTCTTGCCGGCTTGCCCGGATTCACCGGCGGTCTGGTCGGCTGGTTCGGGTTCGAGTGCATCCAATACATCGAGCCCAAGCTGCGCAG
>JANOXT010000124.1:0-7570 GCA_031418555.1 Lysobacterales bacterium
GGAAACCACTTCTCGGACATGCGCGTGACCTGTTCGTCGATGTCGCACTGCACGGCTTTCTTCACGCCCGGATGCTTCAGCACTTCGCGCAGCGTGCCGCAGTCGCCGCCGCCGATGATGATCACGTTCTGCGGATCGGCATGGGTGAACAGCGCCGGGTGCGACATCATTTCGTGATACAGAAAATTGTCGCGGGTGGTGAGCATCATCGCGCCGTCGATCAGCATGAGATTGCCCCAGTCGGTGCTCTCGTAGATCTCGATCTTCTGGAACGGCGACTGCACTTCGTCGAGTTTCCGGGTGACGCGGTAGCCGATGGCCGAGCCGGCGGGTTCGAAGTGTTCGTAGTGCCAAGTGGGTGCGGTCATCGGAATCGGTCCGGAAGCGGTGTCGGGGCGCGAATTGTACCGGAGCGCTTCCGCTACGATAGCCGGCCACATGAGGAGCCTGCCACAGGAGGCGCGGATGGCTGCGAAAGCTTCGGAACAACGCTACAAAGCCCTGATCGAACGGCTGCAGGTGCAGGCGCGCGAAGCGCCGCAGGCCTATCGCACCCGTGTGGCCCTGCTGGCGGTGCTGGGTTATGCAGCGCTGGGCTTGATCCTGCTGGTCGCACTGGGTCTGCCGGTGGGGATCGTGATTGCGCTGCTGGTGAGCGGGCGCGGATTCGACCCGTGGGCCCTGTACGTGCTGCTGCCGCAGACAGTGTTCGCCGCGATGGTGGTACGTGCGCTGTGGTTGCGTTTCGACGCGCCGTCAGGGTATCGGCTGGCGCCAGGCGAAGCGCCAGCGCTGGACGCCGAGATCGAACGCTTGCGGGTGGCCGCTGGCGCGCCGCCGCTGGAAGCGGTGGTGATCGACAGCGAACTCAACGCCGGTGCGGCCAGCCTGCCGCGGCTGCTCGGTCTGCTGGGCGACCGCCACTATCTGGTGATCGGCCTGCCGCTGATGCGTCTGTTGGACGCCGCCGAACTGTCGGCGGTGATCGCGCATGAGTTCGGCCACTTCCGCGGTGGGCACGGCCGGTTTTCCGCCTGGATCTACCGCGTTCGCATCAGCTGGTATCGCCTGGTCGAGTCGATGGCGCGCAGCGGCGCCGCACTGTCGCGGCTGTTTCTGAAATTTTTCGAGTGGTACGTGCCGTACTTCAACGCCTACACCTTCGTGCTGGCGCGCGAGGACGAATACGAAGCCGATGCGGTGAGCGCGCGCGTCGCAGGCGAGCCGGCAAGAGTATCGGCGCTGCTGCGGATCGCGCATGCCGCGCAGTGGATCGAGCTGCGGTTCGCGCCCAGGCTGCAGGCGCGGATGCGCGCACAGCCGCAGCCGCCGGTGCAGTTCAACGCGATGCTGGCGGCAGCGCTGCGCGAATCGCCGCCGATCGATATCGCACGCCTCCTAGCCAGCGCCGAACGCGACAACGACCTCACCGATACCCATCCCACGCTGCCGCAGCGGGTCTCGGCAGTGGGCGCTCCGCCTGCATTGCGGGAACAGGACGTCGCCGCGATCGCGCTGCTCGGCGAATCGCTGTCGCGGATCGAACGCGAGCTGGACGAAAGCTGGCGCAACGACGCCAAGAAAGCATGGGCGGTGCAGTACGCGGCGGCCGAGCCGGAGCGCCAGCGGCTGGACGCGCTTGAGCGTCGCGGCGAACTGGATGCCGCCGAAGCCCTGCAATACGCGCAATTGGTGGAATCGCTGCGTCCGGACATCGACCCGCTGCGGTTTTACCAGCGTGCGATCGAACGCGCGCCGGACAGCGCCACGGCACGGTTCCGCGCCGGCGTGCTGATGCTCGACGCCGGCGATCCGGCCGGCGTGGAGCAGCTGCGGCAGGCGATGACGCTGGATGCAGGCGCGATCCGGCCGGTGTTCGAGAAGCTGCGCGCCTGCGAACGCGACGGCACGCTCAGACCAGACGTGGTGGATGCGCTCGCCGCACTGCGCGATGCATTCGCCGACCGCGCGAAGCGGCTCGAAGCCCGCGATGGCGTCGCCGAAGACGACGATCTGATCGCCCACGATCTGGATGCCGCAACGCTCGACAGCCTGTGCGAAACGCTTGCGCGGATGGATCAGGTCGGTCAAGCGTGGCTGGCGCGCAAACGCTTCGATCTGGCCGGTGAACCTGCGCACTATGCGCTGCTGGTGACTTGGCACGGCTCGGTCGCCAGCGAGGGCCCGGGGCTGAAGCGGATCGTTGCCGCATTGCGCCTGCCGGGCAGCGTCAGCGTATTCACCGAGAGCGAACACAAGGCCGAGGCGCGGCGGGTGCGTGGGCTGTGTGCGGAGCCGGTGTATCGGCGGAAAAGCTGAACAGGGCTGCGAAGCCGAGCGGCGGGCTTGAGCCCGCCCTACAATGCGCGTCCCCACAGCGCCGCCGGACACACGCCCATGACTGCCTGGTCCATCGACCACGCCCGCAAGACCTATTCGATTCCGCACTGGGCCGAAGGGTATTTCGATGTCGATGCGCAGGGCCGCATCGTGGTCCATCCGCAGGGCGCAGAGGGTCCGGGCGCCGCACTGCCGGCGATCGTCGACGCGGCGCAGGCCAGCGGCGCGAAACTGCCGCTGCTGGTGCGCTTCCCGCAGGTTCTCGGCGATCGTCTGGGCAAGCTGCAGGCGGCGTTTGCGGAGGCGCAGCGGGAATACGATTACGCCGGCGGATACACCGCGGTATATCCGATCAAGGTCAATCAGCATGCGGCGGTGGCCGGCACGCTGGCGTCGCATGCGGGCGAGGGCTTCGGTCTGGAAGCCGGCAGCAAGCCCGAACTGATGGCGGTACTCGCGCTGTCGCGACCCGGTGGGTTGATCGTCTGCAATGGTTATAAAGACCGCGAATACATCCGCCTCGCATTGATCGGGCGCAAGCTCGGCATGCAGACGTTCATCGTGGTGGAGAAGCCATCCGAGCTGCCGCTGGTGATGGAAGAAGCGAAGGCCTTGGGCGTGAAGCCTGGCCTTGGCGTGCGCATGCGACTGGCGTCGCTGGGCGCCGGCAAATGGCAGAACAGCGGCGGCGACAAGGCCAAGTTCGGGCTGTCGCCGCGCCAGGTGCTGGATCTGTGGAAAACGCTGCGCGACACCGGCATGGGCGATTGCCTCGGGCTGCTGCATTTCCACATGGGCTCGCAGATCAGCAACGTCCGCGACATCGCCAACGGCATGCGTGAAGCCACGCGCTATTTCGTCGAGCTTTCGAAACTCGGCGCGGCCGTCACGCATGTCGATGTCGGCGGCGGTCTGGGCGTGGATTACGAAGGCACGCGTTCGCGCAGCTATTGCTCGATCAACTACGGTATCCAGCAGTACGCCTCCAGCATCGTCCAGCCGCTGGCCGAAGCCTGCGAAGAGAACAGGATCGCGCCGCCGCGCATCGTCACCGAATGCGGACGTGCGATGACCGCGCATCACGCGATGCTGGTCACCAATGTGTCCGAGGTCGAGCGTGCGCCGGAAGGCCGTGTGCCGCCCGCGCACGAAGACGAAGTCGCAACCATCCGCCATCTGCGCGAGATCTATGCGGAGATCGACACGCGTCCGGCGGTGGAGTTGTTTCACGAAGCGCAGCATCATCACAGCGAAGGTCTGTCGCTGTACGCATTGGGTCAGCTCGATCTGGTGGCGCGCGCGCGGCTGGACGATTTGTTTTACGCGATCGCCCACGCCGTGCGCGCGCGTCTGACCTACGACGAGAAAAGTCACCGCGATCTGCTCGATGAACTCAACGAACGGCTGGTCGACAAATACTTCGTCAATTTCAGTCTGTTCGAATCGATGCCCGACGTGTGGGCGATCGATCAGGTGTTCCCGATCGTGCCGATCGAGCGTCTCGACGAGCGACCCGACCGCCGCGGCGTCATCGCCGACCTCACCTGCGACTCCGACGGCAAGATCGACACCTATGTCGTGAGCGAAGATCTGCACAGCTCACTGCCGCTGCACGGCTTGCGCGCGGGCGAACGCTACCGCATCGGCTTCTTCATGCTGGGCGCGTATCAGGAAATTCTCGGCGACATCCATAATCTGTTCGGCGATACCGATGCGATCGAAGTGCGCGTCGGCGACGACGGCTTCAAAGTCACCCAACAGCGCAAGGGCGACACCACCGACGTGATGCTGGATTATGTCGGTTACAAGCTGGACGACCTGCGCCGCATTTATCGCGCCAAGGTCGGCGCTGTGGATCTGAGCAAGGGCGAGGCCGCGCGTTTGAACGAAGCGCTGGAAAACGGCCTGACCGCGTACACATATCTGAGCGACGAGCCGCTGTCGTAACGCATGTCACATCGCGCCCGGGACGATCCCCGGCGCGTGCGGACCCACTACACTTTCGCCTCGCGACGCGCATCGTCATTCCGACTGCAGTGCCGGTATCGCGCTTCAAGTGTGGAGTACTTCGATGCGGATGCCTGGTCTTGATCTGCTGCGCGCTGTTGCGGTGGTGTGGACGATGCTCTTCCATTCGTTTCTGGTCGGTGGCCTCGGCGAAGACTGGTCATGGCTGTCGCGCTACGGTTGGATGGGCGTCGATCTGTTCTTCGTGCTCAGCGGGTTTCTGATCGGCGCGCAGGTGCTCAAACCGCTGGCCAATGGTGGCCGATTTTCATTTCGCGATTTCTACATGCGCCGCGCGTTCCGGATCCTGCCGGCGTTCTTCGCCGTACTTGCGCTGTATCTGCTGTGGCCGGATTTCCGCGAGGCCCCGGGCATGGAGCCGTGGTGGAAGTTCGCGGGCTTCTTCATGAACGTGTCGATCGATTACACCAACCATGCTGCGTTCTCGCATGCGTGGTCGCTGTGCGTCGAAGAACATTTCTATCTGCTGTTTCCGCTGCTGGCTTTGGCGCTGCTGCGGCGACCATCGGTGAGAGTCTTCGTCGCGGTCTGCGTGTTCACCATCGCGATGGGCATCGCGCTGCGCACTGGCACGTGGCTGCATTTCGACGCGCTGGGCTCCCACCGCAACTGGTTTGTCGAAAACATTTATTACCCGACCTGGAACCGGCTCGACGGCCTGCTCGCCGGCGTGATCCTTGCAGTCTGGAAAACTTATCGGCCGCAGAGCTGGGCACGCGCGGCGACGCGCGCGAATCGTGTAGTGCTGATGGGACTCGTGACCATCGCGCTGAGCTTCTGGCTGTTCCGCGAACGCACCGGCCTGCTCGGCAACAGCGTCGGTTGGCCGGTGCTGTCGCTCGGCTTGGCGCTGCTGGTATTCGCCTGTGCGCAGAGCCACAGCTGGATCGGCCGCCGTGCGGTGCCCGGCGCCGGCTGGCTTGCGGCGGTTTCGTTCAGTCTGTACCTGGTGCACAAGCCGATCTATGGCTTGGTGCAGGCTCATTTCGGCGATGCGCTGGAGGGTCGGGGCTATCTTGCGTTCGCGGCTTACGGCATTGCATCGCTGTTAGGCGCTGCGGTGTTGCATTATTCCGTGGAGCGCCCCGGTCTTCGGTTGCGCGATGGGCTGATGCGGCGGTATGCATCGCCACGTACGGCGCAAAGTGCCGAAGATGTGTTGCTGGAGCAGTGAATGAACCACGGTATGCGCATCGTCATGCTTGTCAGCGCGGTTTTGGCCGGCGCGTTGATGCAGATCGCGACCGCTGCCCCGCAGGGCGATTCCACGCCGCGCTCCACGCAGATCGAGCACCGCCCGGAGTTCCGCTGCGTCGCCGCGCTGCTGCAGACGATCGTCGACGATGCCGGGAGTCGCGGTCCGCAGCGGCTGTACATCGGCCCAATGGAACGTGAAGGCGCCGCCGCATTCGTGCGTGTGTACTGGCCACAAGCGCGCGCGATCCTGTTGGTCGACTGGCCCGCGTCGTGCAGCGGCGAAGATATGCGGATCGACGATGCCGTCCTCGGCTGGTATCGCACCAAGGCGCGGATCGACCTGGATACCGATGTGGTGCCGACGCCGGAAGACATCGGCGGCAGCACGTATCTTGTGGATCGGGTCTGGGTGAATCGGGTCATCGCGGCCTGCAGGCGCGGGCACCTGCTCGTGGTTGAAGCCCGCATCCGCAACTGAATCCGGCGATCGCTCAAGCCTCGCGCCGCCGCGTTCAGCCGCCTTCGGACGGTGTCCCTGCGAAAGGCTTCGGTGGGCTGCGCCACGGCGCAGCGACCATCAGGACACCGACGATCATCAGGATCGCGCCGGCGATGCGCACCGGATCCGCCCGGCGCGGCGCCTGCAATAGGCCGAAATGATCGAATAACAACGAGGCGGTGACCTGGCCGAGGATCGCGAGGCACACCAGCGATGCGGCGCCGAGGCGCGGCATCAGCAAAGTGAAACAGGAGACATAGAGCGCGCCGAGCAGGCCGCCGGTCCATATCCATGGGGGCATTTTGGTGGCGCCGCCGAGCAGAAGCGGGGTGCGTGTCAGCAACAGGTAGGCGCCAAGCAGCACCGTACCGATCAGGAACGAGACGAATGCGGCCACGACCGATCCGCCGACCTGCGCGCCGAGGCGTGCGTTCACCAGACCCTGCAGCGGCAGCATCATACCGATCGCCAGGGCCATCAGTGCAGGTAGCAGCAGCTGCATGGTCATGTGTCCCGTGCCACCTGAAACCCAGCAAACGACTGCCGTACCGGCATTACTTCGATGCGATTCACGTTGAGATGCGGCGGCAGATTCGCGATCCAGAACATCGTCTCTGCGATATCCTCGGCGCTGATCGGGTCTGCGCCCTTGTACAGCGTGTCCGATGTCGCGCTGTCGCCACTGGTGCGCACGAGAGTGAATTCGGTTTCGGCCATGCCCGGTTCGATCGAGGTCACGCGTACGCCGGTGCCGTGCAGATCGCAGCGCAGATTCAGCGCGAACTGCGATACGAATGCCTTGGTGCCGCCGTAGACATTGCCGCCGTTGTAGGGATAACTGCCGGCGACCGAGCCGATATTGAGGATCGCGCCCTTGCGTTCGATCAGGCCCGGCAACAGCGCATGGGTCATGGTGACCAACGCGGTGATGTTGGTGTCGATCATCTGTTTCCACTGCAGCAGATCCGCGCGCTGCGCCGGCGCGGTGCCCAGCGCCAGCCCTGCATTGTTCACCAGCACATCAATGGCGCGGAAATTCTCCGGCAGCGCATCGAGCGCGGCGCGCATGGCGGCTTCGTCGCGGATGTCGAAGGCGGCGGTGTGCACGCGGTCGCGGCCCAGTTCATCGGCAAGCGCATCAAGGCGTTCCGCACGACGGCCTGTGGCGATCACGCGCCAGCCGGCGTCGACGAAGCGTTTCGCTGCGGCACGGCCGAAACCGGAGGTGGCGCCGGTGATGAGGATGGTTCTGGTCATCGTTTGATTCTAGACCGTGCTTTCCTGGAGCGCACTGGTCTGGGCAATCCGCCCGGCGAAGTATCTGTCATGCGGGCAGGTTTTGGGGTCACCAATAGACTTCCGCAGGACCGATGAAGGAATAATCGTCGAGAGAAACGAACGCGATCACATCGCCGCCAGCGCAATCGCACCAGATGGAAAATACTCGCCATGATCCAGCGACTCGTGAAAGACCACTTTGCTCAAGATCAATGCGTCCAGCTCGAT
>JANOXT010000125.1:0-3971 GCA_031418555.1 Lysobacterales bacterium
ATTGAGCGCCAGCGGCTGGATCAGCCCCAACAAGCTGCCGTCGCCGGTGTCGGTGCTCAAAGCCTTGGGCTACCTGAGCTGGAGCGAGGGCAAAAGTCTGCTGTTCGACGCCACGCTCTGGTCGCTGGGCCGGGTCGCTGCAGCCGGCGTGCTGGTGGTGCTGATCGGCGTGCCGCTGGGCATTTTCATGGGCGCGTCGCCGAAGTTGAACGCGGTGCTGTCGCCGCTGATCGATCCGTTCCGCTCGGCGCCGGTGGTTGCGCTGCTGCCGATCCTGGTGATGTGGCTGGGTATCGGCGAAACGATGAAAGTCACGTTCCTGTTTCTCGGCGCCGTGGTCTATCTGGTGCCGATGGTGCGCGATGCCATCCAGGCGGTGCCGCAAAGCTACTGGACCGGCGCGCGCGATCTGGGCGCCACGCCGTGGGAGTGCATCCGCCACGCGGTGGTGCCGATCGCGATGCCGCGCATCGCCGACGCCATCATCGTCAGCGTGTCGGTGATGTGGACCTACATCACCGTCGCCGAATACGTGAACGCCAAAGTCGGCCTGGGCCAGCTGATCCAGAACGCGCGCCGCTTCAGCGCGATGGATCAGGTGTTCGCCGGCATCGCGGTGATCATCGCCTTCGCTTTGATCACCTACCAGCTGATGCGCGCGATCAAAGCCAGGCTGTATCCGTGGGAGACGCAGGCATGAGCGCCGTTGAAGCCACTACATCCGCAACGTCCGCGGTCATCGCCTTGGACCGCATCGTCCAGGAATATCCGCGCCCCGAAGGCGGGGTGAACCGGGTCGTCGACGACCTCAGCCTGCGTTTCACCGGCCCCAGCATCAACATGCTGCTCGGCCCGTCGGGCTGCGGCAAAAGTACGCTGCTGTACATGATGGGCGGCGTGCGCCCGCAGAACACCAATATGCCCACCAGCGGCACCATCGCCATCGACGGCGTGCCCTGCGACGACGCGCACGAGGATGCGGTGATGGTGTTTCAGCGCTACGCCAATCGCCCCGATCTGAACGTCTACGACAACGTCGCGTTTCCGTATCGTCTGAAGCTGTGGCGCGACCGCATTCCGGCCGCCGAGCGCAACGACAAGGTGCTGCATATGCTGGAAGCGGTGGGTCTGGCCGATAAAGCCAAGCTGCTGCCCAGCCAGCTGTCCGGCGGTCAGAACCAGCGCATCGCGCTGGCGCGTTCGCTGATGCTGCGCCCGCGGATCCTGCTGATGGACGAACCCTTCGGCGCGCTGGATGCGCAGACCCGCGAAGAGATGCAGAAGCTGCTGGTGAAGCTGTACGAAGAACATCCCTGCCTGATCGTGTTCGTCACCCACGACGTGACCGAGGCGCTGCTGCTGGGCGATCGCGTGGTGGTGCTGTCGACCCAGCCGGCGCGGATCGCCGACGACTTCGAGATAGCCACGCCCAAGCCGCGCGACACAGGCTGGCTGCGCATGCCCGAAGCGGCGGCGCTGGAGCAGCGCATCCTGAGCCGTCTGCATCAGGCGGCCGGCAAGGGCAACGTCCGCGTGACCGTCTGATCCTAGCCCACCGATCCGATGAAGACACCACCCAAACCCGTCAGCTATCTGCGCGCCTGGCTGACCAGCCAGACCAATGTGATGACCCTGCTCGGCGGCGGGCTCGCGGCTGCGGTCGCCTCGATCCCCGCCGGCGGCATCGGCGCGATCGGTGCGCTGGTGGTGCTGGGCGCGGTGCAGGCGCTGACCGCGCTGGTGATTCCGGATCTGCCCACGTTCCGCAGCAAGGTCGACCGCAGCGCGCGCCGCGCCGGTATCGATCAGCGTCGCGCGCAGCTGCAGCAGGAGCTGTTCCAGCTCCACGGCGGCATGGAGCGCGTAAACGGCATGGCGATGTGGCAGAAATATCAGGCCGTTGTCGAGCGCGCGACCGTGCTCTACCGCATCGCCGGTGAGGAGCAGAGCCAGCTGTCGTACAACGACGCCGAGCGCGTCGACAAGGCCTCGGTCGATTATCTGGCCCTGTGGCTGGCCGAAGTGACCATCAAGGATCGGCTGCGCAGCGGCGAGGAAGCCACCATCGACCGCCGGTTGCGCGAAGCCGAACAGGCGCTGGCCGGAGTGGAAGCATCCGATCCGCGCTATCGCCACATGAAGATGGCCCACGACGACTATCTGGCGATCAAACTCCGCCACGGCGGGCTGGTCGCGCGGCAGATGTCGATCCAGGCCGCGCTGGTGTCGCTGCCCGACCAGGTCGAAGAGATCTATCAGATGGTGGTCGCCAGCCCGTATTCCAGCGTGCTCGGCTCCAAACTCGGCGAGTCGCTGTCGCGGCTGCAGCTGGAAGAGGATATCGAGCTGGAGCTGTCGCAGAACGATCTGGACAGCCATTATTTCAACACCGGCGCGGCTCCCGGCAGCAGGCAGGCCAACGCCATGCAAGCCAAGGCCGCAAAATCATCCGTCAATACAACGCAATGATCATCGCGCGATGATCCAATCCTTCAGGAGCCCCTCATGAGTCTCAATATTTTCAGCCGCCTCGCCAATATCGTGCGCGGTTTCATGTCGCTGTTCGTCACCGGGATGGAGCAGCAGCATCCGGAGATCGCCTACGAAAACGCGATCAACACCATGGTCGAGAAATACAACAAGCTCAAGAACGCCACCGCCGGCCTGATCCGCCTGCGCGAGGATGCCGCCGACCGCCTGCAGAAAGCGCAGGCGCAGCAGCGTGAACTCAGCGCGATGCTGGAACAGGCGATGACCGAAGGCCAGGACGATCTCTCCGTGGAACTGATCGAGCGCAAGGATACGGTGGACGCCGAAATCGCCTCGCTGCAGGCCGAAATGGAAGGCGCCGAAAAAGATGTCGAAACCGCCAAGACCGCGCTCACCGAAGTGAAGGGCGAGATCGGCAAACTCAAGGCTGAGAAAGAACGCATGCTCGCCAAAATGCAGAGCGCGCAGGCGCGCGTGCGCATCCAGGATCAGCTTGAGGGCCTGTCGGTCGACGCCGAGCTGCGCGCGCTGGAGAACGTCCGCACCGGCATCAAGGACACTATTTCCAAAGCCAAGCTGGGCGACGAACTGCGCGAAAACGATCTGGATGTGCGCTTGAAATCACTGCGCACCAACAGCAGCAAAGCGACCGCGCGGAGCAAGCTGGAAGCGCTGAAGAAAGAGCGCGCGGGCCAGGCCGACGCCAACCGCACGATCTGACGTTTTCGTCATCGCGAATAGATTTCTGTCGTCATCCCGAACGCAGGCGAAGTCTGCGCAGGGACCTGCTTGTCGTCGATGATGTAAAAAAGATTACTCACTGCGCTCGGGATGACATTTTTTTTCGATGTACATCGCCGATCGCATCACGGAAGCCCCATGACCACGCTCAACACCAACGCACTGCCGCCCTGGGCCGACGAACTCAAGCGCCGCTATCTTGCCGGCGAAGCCGGATTGTTCCTGGTCCATGGCAACGTGCACGACGCTATCGCCCATGACGGCAAACTGCAGCCGTTCGTCGAGTTCCTGCATAGCGTGGTGCTGGCCGCCAAACCGCAGCGCTATGAGCTGGCGCTGCGTCATGCGGGTCTGAAGCAATTCGGCGCCAACGGCAAGGTGCTGGAACTCGGCGAGACACTGCTCGAAAACATCGGCCATCTGGAAACGCGGATGCGCGCCGGCGACGGCGTTGCGCTGGTGCTGCCGCATGCCGGCGATCTGGTGCCGAATGCGGAAACCACTTTCCTCAGCACCGACGAACGCGGCTTGCTGGAAATTCTCCACGACTGGTCGCTCAGCGGTCTGCTGCTGCAGCGCAATCACATCGTCGTGCTGATCTGCGCGTCTCTGTCTGAGCTGCATCCTTCGCTCAACACCAATCCACGCATTGCGGCGATCGAAGTGCCGCTGCCGGACGAAGCCGCGCGCGCGCGCCTGGTCGCGCAGTCCGCGCCGCACATGTCGCAGGAGCAGCAGGC
>JANOXT010000126.1:0-2554 GCA_031418555.1 Lysobacterales bacterium
ACCGCGCGATCATTGCTGCCTTGATAGCGCGCGGCGCGCAGGGCGTGATTCTGGGATGCACCGAGATCGGCCTCTTGCTGGCCGAGGGCGACGCGACCGTGGGCCTGTTCGACACTGCACGTATCCATGCCGAAGCCGCCGCGGACTGGGCGCTGATGGGGTGAGGCCATTTCCGTGAAAGACGAAGCCCCGGCTTGGGGCCGGGGCTTCGGTTGCCTGCACGACAGCCGCCGAGGGTCGACGAAGAAACGCTGCGCAGGACATGTCATGAGATTGGGACGCCCGGCACAAGTTCCCGATGCCGCGTGCGGACGTTTGCGTCGGAGCGAGTGACTGGATGCTGTCATCATGCCGCGCAAGGCGGTCATCAACGCTTTTTATCTTTGACAATCAATTGCTTGAGTGGTTTTCCCCGACTTATCCGCCTGGGTTTCCAGCGGTTGCCCCGGAAAACGCGCGGCTGCTATACTTTTGCGGCTTGGCGGGGTGGTTTTCGTTCACGCACCTGTATTAATACGATCCACTCCGGCGTCTTTGCCACTATCCGGGTGTCGCGTGCTGAATTCTGTCGCTGCCAGCCGCAGCGCCGCATTGCGGGCAGTGGCCTATCAGATGGTCGCTGTGGTGCTGGTGGCGTTGATGTTTCTGCCGATGGGCCTGTCAGCGTCATTGGCGGCGCTTCTGGGTGGCACCAGTATGGTGTTGGGGAATGCTCTGGCCGCGATGATCGCGCTGGGCGGCGGAGTGGTGACGGCACGGTCGGCACTGTCCCGTCTGATGTTGGCCACCGGCCTGAAGTGGTTGGTGGTCATGACGATATTCGCGATTGCATCGGGTGTTTGGCGCATGGCGCCGCTCCCGCTCATCGCAGGGCTCGCGGTCGCTTTGATCGCGCATCCATTGATTTTGAACTTTTGTGTCAGGGTAAAACGTGAGCGCTGAAACTGCGTCAGGTGGCGGGGCCACCGAATACATCCAGCACCACTTGCATCATCTCCAGTGGCAAGTGGGAGAAGGCACGTTCATGAGGATCAACATCGACAGCGTGATCTTCACGCTGCTGCTGTCGTCGGTGTTCCTGTTCTTGTTCATCCGCACGTCGCGCAAGGCGACTGCTGGCGTGCCGGGCAAGTTCCAGACCGGCATGGAGATGGTCGTGGGCTTCGTCGACGGTCTGGTCCGCGAGACCTTCCACGGCCGCAGCAAACTGATTGCGCCGCTGGCCATCACCATCTTTTGCGTCGTGTTTCTGATGAATTTCATGGACATGATCCCGGTCGACTGGCTGCCGGGCCTGTGGATGAAGGGCAACGAACTGGCCGGCCACGATCCGCAGCACGCGTATCTGCGGATCGTGCCCACCGCCGATCTCAACACGACGCTCGGCCTGTCGCTGATGGTGTTTCTGCTGATCCAGGTCTTCGGCATCAGCCACAAGGGCTTCGGCAAATTCTTCAAGGAAGCCTTTACCGCGCCTTTCCATGCCGAAGGCACGGTGATGAAGATCCTGCTCGCGCCCGCCAATCTGCTGCTGCGCGTGATCGAAGAGCTGGTGCGTCCGCTGTCGCTGACGCTGCGGCTGTTCGGCAACATGTACGCCGGCGAGCTGATCTTCATCCTGATCGCACTGATGACCTGGAATGCCGCGATGTCCAGTGGCATGACCTATGTGATGGCGCCGCTGCAGTTCGTCTCCGGCTTCGTCTGGACCGCATTCCACATTCTGGTGATTACCCTGCAGGCCTTCATTTTCATGATGTTGACCATCGTGTATCTGAGCATGGCGGCGGAAAGCCACTGATTCACGTTCGACGGCCCTGACGCCTGGGCGTCCCGCCTCGCCTATTTCCGCTTTCGCTTCATCCTTTCATCATCTTTCTTTTCACCTCAATCGTTGTACGGAGAACACCATGGAAAACGTCGCCCTTTACGCTGAAATCGCGAAGTTCACGGTCATCGCGGCCGGCCTGCTGATCGGTCTTGGCGCGCTTGGCACCGCGATCGGCTTCGCCATCCTCGGCGGCAAGTTCCTCGAAGGCGCCGCGCGTCAGCCGGAACTCACCCCGATGCTGCAGACCAAGATGTTCATCGTCGCCGGCCTGCTGGACGCGGTGCCGATCATCGGCGTCGCCATCGCGCTGCTGCTGATCTTCGCCAACCCGTTCCTGTCCGCGATCGCGGGCTGATCAAGCATTCGGTCTTGGCCAACGTCGGTGCCTTGCGCACCGGCGTCAGGAGTACGTCATGGATATCAATCTCACTTTCGTCATCCAGGGCTTCGCGTTCTTCGCGGTGGCGTGGATGGTGATGAAGTTCGGCTGGCCGCACATCATCGCCGCGATCGAAGACCGTCAGCAGAAAATCGCTGAAGGCCTCGCTGCGGCCGACAATGCGCAGAAGAATCTCGCCCAAGCCGAAGAAAAGGTCAACGAAGAGCTGAAGCTCGCCCGCACCAAGGCCAACGAGATCATCGACCAGGCCCACCAGCGCGCGAATCAGATCGTCGATCAGGCCAAGAACGACGCCGTCGCCGAAGCCAATCGGCAGAAAGCGC
>JANOXT010000127.1:0-3116 GCA_031418555.1 Lysobacterales bacterium
GACCACGTCTTCGACGCTGCGGTTGTGGCCGAGGTGAATGACTTCGGCGCCCTGCGCCTGGATCAACCGGCGCATGATGTTGATGGCGGCGTCATGGCCATCGAACAGACTGGCGGCGGTGACGAAACGCAGCGGCGATGATTCGCTGTGCACTGCGGGAAGCGTTGCGGCTGGCGTGCTCATGGCGCGCTCCGTACTGGAAAGACTGGCACGTATTGTAGGCGTGGCGCGCGCCGGCAGCGAACGCCCGTGCCCAGCTGCCTTGCCCGCTGGCCCGCGCGGCGTGGATACTGGCCCGAATGGGGAGAGTATGACGATGCGTTCGATGACACGGTTCTGGCGGATGGCGCGGTGGGGGACGTTCTCGCTGGCGGCCCTGATCGGCACGGGCCTGCTGTTGGCCAACCACTTCACCCCGCCGGCCAACGGCGCCAAGAGCCACGCTATGGCGGTGCAGGCCGACGGCACCGAGCTGGACCGCGAACTGGCGCCGCTGCTGGCCCAACATCCGGGCAAGACCGGCGCACTGCTGGTCAACGACGGCGTGGATGCGTTCGCGGCGCGCGCGCTGTCGGCGCAAAAGGCCGGACGCAGTCTGGATCTGCAGTACTACATCTGGCACGACGATCTCACCGGCCGCCTGCTGGGGCGTGAAGCCTGGCGCGCGGCCGAGCGCGGCGTACGCGTGCGCATGCTGCTGGACGATATGAACGCCGAGGGCATGGATTCGAAGCTGCTGTTGCTGGACAGCCATCCCAACATCGAGCTGCGGCTGTACAACCCGTTCCGCAACCGCACCGGGCCGGCGCGGATCATCGAGCTGATCCAACGCATCTTCAGCGTCAACCACCGCATGCACAACAAAGCGTGGATCGCCGATGGGCGGGTGGCGGTGGTGGGCGGGCGCAATATCGGCGTGGAATATTTCGGCGCCGGCGGTGAGGTGAATTTCCGCGATCTGGACGTGGTGCTGTTCGGCCCGGCGGTGGGCGAAGCCGGTGCGATGTTCGACCGCTACTGGAACAGCGCGGCGGCGGTGCCGCTGGCCGGGCTGAGCCGCGCGCCGGAAGGCGCGTTCGACGACATCGCCGGCGCGATCGAAACCGAGGCGCAAAGCGCCGAAGCGCAGCGCTATCTGCAGCGCGTCGCGTCATCGCCGAATGTGCAGGGTTACGCCGGCAAACGGCTGGCGCCTTTTTGGAGCGACCGCATCCATCTGGTCGCCGATCCGCCGCTGAAATGGGAAGCGGACAGCCGCGACCAGTGGCTGGTGCACCGCATCGAACGCGATCTGTCGAAGGCGACATCGAAAGTGCTGCTGATTTCGCCGTATTTCGTCCCCGGCCCGGAGGTGACCGCAGGCATGACCGGGCTGGTGTCCAAGGGCGTGACCGTCGGCGTGGTCACCAATTCGCTGGCGGCCAACGATGTCGCTGCGGTTTACGGCGGCTATCGTCCATACCGCGACACGCTGCTGCGCGGCGGCGTGCACGTCTCCGAACTTCGCGCGCAGGGACATCCCGACAGCAGCCTGTTCGGCAGCAGCGGCGCGAGTCTGCATACCAAGGCCTACAGCGTGGACGACGCGCGCGGCTTTATCGGTTCGTTCAATCTGGACGCGCGTTCGGCGTATCTCAACACCGAAATGGGCGTGATGTTCGACGATCCGCAGATGGCGAAAGCGGTGCGCGACGAATACCTGCGTCTGGCCGGACCCGAGCTGAGCTATTGGATGCATCTGGACGCGCACGGCAAGCCGCGCTGGCTGGACCGCGCGTCGCGACCGCCGGGTCTGTTCTCGAAAGAACCCGGCACCGACGCCTGGCAGCGTTTCAGTGCGACCGCGATTTCATGGCTGCCGGTGGAATCGCAGCTGTGAGCACGCCGGCACTTTTGGCGGACCTGCAGGCCGCGGCCGAAGCGGGTTCTGCTGAGCACGCTTTTGCGTTTGCCTTGGCGCTGGCCGAGGCGCAGCGCATGGAAGATGCGCAGCGCTGGCATCTGCGTGCGGCCGAAGCGGGGCACGTCGACGCGCAGATCGAATATGCGCGGATGCGGCTGTATGGCATCGCCGGTGCGCCAGCGCCGCAGGCCGCAGCGGAATGGCTGCTTCGTGCGGAACAGGCAGGCCATCCGGGCGCAACAGAACTGTTGGTGCAGATCGCGCTGGGCGGCATGGCGCTGCCGCGCGATGCGCGCATCAACGAACGCCTGCATCGTGCGGTGCAGGCGAATTTTCCGCCGGCATTGTTGACCGCGGCGATTCATTTCGGACGTAAGCCGCATCCCGACGATCAATCGCTGTGCATGCAGCTGCTGGAACGCGCGGCGGGACGCGGCAGCGCGATCGCCGCGATGCTGATGGCCGAACGTCTGCGTTACGGCGAAGGCTGCGAAGCGCAGCCCGACGTGGCCGAGGATCTATGGACGCAGCTCACCGCGAACGGCGCGATGCGGCTGCCCGGATTCACGCTGCAGCCGCCGGCTGCGGCCGGTGCGGCGCCAAGACAGTTATCGATCGAGGATGTGCTGTCTCCGCCGCAGTCACGACCGTTGAGCGCGCAGCCGAATGTGTCGGTCGTCGACCAGTTGTTCTCCGCAGACGAATGCCGGCTATTGATCGCCAGCGCGCAGCCGCATCTGCACGACTCGCAGACCGCCGATCCGCGTACCGGCGTGCCCTACACGCTGCCGGTGCGGACCAGCAGCGAAGCGAGTTTCGACCCGCTGATCGAAACCAGCGCACTGCGGATGGCGCAGCTGCGGATGGCGGTTGCGGCGGGAATCGATCTGCCGCACGCTGAACAGCTGACCGTGCTGCGCTATCTGCCCGGTCAGCAGTACCGACCGCATCGCGACTATCTGCCGCCCGGCACGCTGCAGATGGACCGGCCGCACGCAGGCAACCGCGTGCGCACCATCTGCATGTATCTCAACGCAGTGGATGCTGGCGGTGCGACCACGTTCCCGGTGCCCGACCTGCGGATCGATCCTCTGCCGGGGCGCGCGGTGATCTTCGACAACCTCATGCCCGACGGCAGCCCGGACCCCGATTCGCTTCATGCCGGCACGCCGGTGGAAGCCGGCGAGAAGTGGCTGGCGACGCTGTGGATCCG
>JANOXT010000128.1:0-3191 GCA_031418555.1 Lysobacterales bacterium
ACTCAGGATCAATGTGTCGTGCAGAAAGTCGGGATCCACCGGCGGATCCTTGCGCATCAGGATCAGATCGGCCGAACCCAGCGCACGGTGTGACGCAGGTCCGGTTTCAAACCAGTCATTTTGGTCGTCGCGCACCGTCAGCGGCGACACCTCCGCGCTCGCAGTACCGCCGTGCATCGTCAATGCGCCGGGAGTGACATAAAAAAGCCGATAGTGACGCTGCTGGGCTTCGAGCAACATCGCAAATGTGGAGTCCTTCGCAATTTTGATCGACTCGATCGGATCCATGACCACAAGCACGTCGCGCGCGTGTTTCGACATACCGCTTTCACCTGCAACATTGATCAGGTTGGATGGTAACAAGCCAACGCCATCTAAGCCCCACTTCTCGTTCCTGGCCGGGAAATTGCTAACGTAAACCTTGACAGTCCAGCGACAGACTGGGATATAGGTATCTGAAAATGATGACAAACCAGCAGCACAGTCATCAAACATTGGAGGCATGGGGAGAGGTGATGACGCAAGACGAGAATCCAGCCGGCAGCCTTCAGGGTTTGCGGGTGATGGTGATCGACGATTCGAAGACGATCCGGCGCACCGCTGAAACCCTGCTCAAGCGAGAAGGGGCGGAAGTGGTCACTGCTACGGATGGTTTCGAGGCTTTGGCCAAGATCGCAGACCAACATCCGCAGATCATCTTCGTCGACATCATGATGCCGCGCCTGGATGGCTATCAGACCTGTGCGCTGATCAAGAACAAACAGGTCTTCAAGCACACGCCGGTGATCATGTTGTCTTCCAAGGATGGACTGTTCGACAAGGCGCGTGGCCGGATCGTCGGTTCCGAGCAATATCTGACCAAACCGTTTACCCGCGAAGAGCTGATCGAAGCCATCCGCAAGCACGTCAACGTCTGACCGGGGGGCAGACATCCATGGCTCGCATTCTGCTGATCGAAGATTCGCCGACCGATACCGCGGTGCTCACGCGCCTGCTGGAGCGTCATGGCCATCAGGTCATCGCGTCCATCAGCGCCGAGGATGGCATCGAGGTCTGCAAGCGCGAGTTGCCCGACGTGGTGCTGATGGATGTCGTACTGCCGGGCATGAACGGCTTTCAGGCCACCCGCGCGCTCTCACGTGAGCCTACGACCAAGGCCATCCCGGTGTTGATCGTTAGCACCAAGGGCATGGATACCGACCGCGCTTGGGGTTTGCGCCAGGGCGCCAAGGACTACATCGTCAAACCGCCGAGCGAAGATGCGCTGATCGCCCGGATCGACCAATTGCTCGGGAGCCGTGCATGAGCGCAGACGACATGAGTCTCGATGGCGGCGCAGCCGGCAGCGACGGCGCTTTCATCGACGCATTCGAAACGCTTGCCGAGTACGAACGGCGCAGTCTGGCTCACGTTGCCGGTTTGCCGGAACAGCTGCAGGCCGCCGGTCTGTGGCGCGGCATCGGTTTCCGCATCGGCCAGCGCAAGCTGGTCTCCAGCTACGAGTCGGTGGCGGAAATCCTGACCGTCCCGCAGATCACTGCGGTGCCTGGCGCGCACAGCTGGATGTTGGGCGTTGCCAACGTGCGCAGCAGCCTGCTGCCGGTCGTGGATCTCAAACAATTCCTCGAAGGCGCCCGTTCGGTGCTGCACGAGGGGCATCAGAAAGTGATGGTGCTGCGTCAGCCGGGCGGCGACGTGGCGGTGACCATCGACGAACTGTACGGCCAGCGCTCGTTCATGGACGAGCAGCAGGTCGAATCCGAAGGTCTTACCGACGGGCGCTACGCCGGTTTCATCGACCGCGCATACCGCGTCGCGGACGATGTCTGGGGCGTGTTCAGCCTCGATCGTCTGGTCCGCACCCCTGAATTCCGACATGCCGCCGTCTGACGGCACACACCTTTCACTGCAACAGTTAAAACAAGATCGAGGCGAGACATGAGCACTGTGATGGATACCGTCGCTGGCAAAGGCCGCAGTCAGGGCACCGGCTTCTGGCTGGTGATTCTGGCGATATCGCTAACCTTTTTCGCAGCCAACACGGGCTACGCCCTGTGGAAGACGGCGAGGTTCGGCGGCGCCAACACCTCCGCGTCGAATCTGCAGGTGAACTCGCAGAAACTGGCCAATCTGGGCCGCGAGGCGATCAACGGCGACGCTGCATCGTTCAAGGCTTTTGCGGTCACCCGCGACCAGATCATTGCCGATGTGAAAGTGCTCAATGACCGCTTCGGCAACGCGCCGGACGTCTCAGGACCCATCAGCACCGTCACTTCGACCTGGACGCCGATGGGCAAAAACGCCCAGCAGGTGATTGATTCCGAGGCTGCGGTGCTTGCGCTCTCCGACAAGGCCCAGCGCTTCACCGATCGCGTGCCGCAGCTGCAGGCGCAGCTCGACGAAGTGGTGCGCGCAATGTCCGCCAGCGGTGCGCCGTCCTCGCAGATCTACATCGCGCTGCGCCAAGTGGTGCTGGCCGCTTCGATGGCCCGCCGCGTTGCCGAAATCCGCGCCGGTGGGCCGGGTGCCGCGCTTGCGGGCGATGCGCTCAACCGTGACGCCGGCGTGTTTGCGCAGGTGCTCAACGGCCTGCGCAACGGCGATCAGGCGATGAACGTGCAGAAACTCACCAATGCCGCCGCTTTGGGCGCGTTGAATCAGTCCAATGGCCAGTGGACCGAGATGAAGAAGGATCTCGATGCGATCTTGGCTTCGTCGCAGAGCCTGTTCCGCGCCCAGTCGGCCGCCACCGAATTGACCGCTGGCGCCGACCGTCTGCTGGGCGACAGCGAAAATCTGTTCCGCGCATTCACCGCGTTCGGTTCGCTGCGCGATACCAGCATTCTCGGCAACATCTGGGTCAGCATCATTTCCGGCCTGGTCGCACTGGCCTCGATCATCTTCCTGGCCCTCGGTCTGAACCGCGCGCAGAAAAACCGGTTCGAGAATTCGATGGAGCTCAACAACCGCAACCAGGAGGCGATCATGCGCCTGCTGGACGAAATGGGTTCGCTCGCGGAAGGCGATCTCACCGTCAAGGCGACCGTGACCGAGGACATGACCGGCGCGATCGCGGACTCGATCAACTTCGCGGTCGAACAGCTCCGCAGCCTGGTGCAGACCATCAACGACACCTCGGTGCAGGTGGCGTCCAGCGCCCAGGAAACCCAGGCCACCGCGATGCATCTGGC